>JAUXFR010000065.1 GCA_030622805.1 Anaerolineae bacterium
TATATTAAGGAAAACATGGAAGTTAAAATAACTTTCTACGAAGGACAAACACTGGATATCGAAATTCCATTGACTGTTGATTTACTCGTGACGGAGGGTCTGGCAGCCGTGCGAGGGGACACAGCTACTGGTGTTACAAAGAAGGTAACCACCGAAACTGGATTGAGTGTCCAGGTGCCAAATTTTATCGAGGAGGGTGATACCATCCGCGTCAATACCAGTACCGGCGAATATATCACCCGTGCATAAAGAACAAAGAGAATACATGCGAACGCCAGCAGGAAGAGAGTGCCGATATTTCTACGGTGACTATTATCGCGGTCGTAATCGTGAAGAATGCCGGTTGTTGGATGCAGCGGATCAATGGACTCCGGAGCTCTGTTTCAGCTGTCCTGTCCCGGAAATAATCCAGTCGAATGCCTGTGAACATATGGTTCTCAAACCCAGCCTTATAAGACCTTTCCCATTCGTTAAACGTCAGGTCCGTGTGAAGACTTATTGCGAGAAAACACATCGGAAAGGATTTGACCCCCATATTGGTTGTGGTGAGTGTCATGTCCTGCCTGGAATTTTCCTTGGAGAAGACGAGTGACGCTGACAATATTATTGGATCTCGACGATACATTACTTTCAAATCAGGTCGATACTTTTTTGCCAGCATATCTTGATTTATTCTCAAAGCACGTTTCCCACCTCATCGAACCGGACCTGTTTATCAAAGCGCTGATGTTCGGAACGCAGAAAATGGTTGAGAATCAGCGACCGGATGTTACCCTGCGGCAGGTTTTTGAGACTGAATTCTTCTCAATGGTGGACGTTGACCGAAATACCTTCGAAAAGGGGGCGGTCGATTTTTATAAAAATGTATTTCCTGTGCTTAGATCGCTTACTAAACCTATCCCAGATGCGGTTGCGTTTGTAAATGAAGCGCTTGAGCTTGGCAACAGTCTGGCGATAACGACCAATCCATTGTTTCCGCTCACAGCAATTTTACAGCGTCTGGAATGGGCTGGGCTGCCAGCCGATAAATATAAATTCGATCTTATCGCTTCTTATGAAACCTTTCACTTCTCAAAACCGAATCCAGCATATTTTGCTGAAACCTTGGGCTCTCTTGGTTGGCCAACAGGTCCGATTGTAGTCGTAGGAGATGATTATGAGCGTGATATTGTCGCAGGGCACCAGATGGGTTTGTCCACTTTTTACATCAACGGGTGCGATTCTCTGAGTCCTGGAGATTGGAGTGCGGCGGATCATGTAGGCGATATCTCGGACCTGCACACCTGGGTGGAGAAGCGATCAGACGAGCATATGCCGCCTGAATATGAGTCGATAACTTCCTTGTTGGGGACTCTCAGATCAACACCTGCTGTGATGGACAGCCTGTTTGGAAGCCTGACCCCTGATCGCAGGGTTGAACGACCTGTTCCTGATGAGTGGTGCCCGACAGAAATTGTATGTCACCTGCGTGATGTTGAACGCGAGGTAAACCTGCCGCGCGTAAAGAGTGTAATGGAAGAGTCGAATCCATTCTTGTCCGCCGAAGATACAGATCAGTGGGCAGGCGAGCGCCAATATATCTGTCAGGATGGTTGGCAGGCGTTTCAGGACTTTACTGCAACCAGAATGTCTTTGCTGGATCGGCTATCACAGGTGACTGAAGGTGAATGGTATAGACCGGCGCGGCACTCCATATTTGGTCGTACTCACCTGAAAGAGATGGTAAGCATTATCGCAGGGCATGATCGATTGCATATCCAGCAGATGCATCGAGATATATTTTCAAAAAAATAGAAATCATACTGGAGTATTCACGGGAATTTTTTGTTTCAATTGCGTAGTTAATATTCGTATAGATTATCTCGTCTTTAATGAACGAATTTGTCCCCGGCTTTTTTAGCCGTTTCATATAAATTTCAGTATGGTTATAGAATTGGGCGTTTGTTGGAGGAAAGATGCGTAGACGGGTTGTGATTACTGGTTTGGGTTGTATCAGCCCATTGGGGAATGATGTTGAGAGCACGTGGGAAAACTTAATTGCTGGGAAGTCGGGGGTGGATTATATAACTCATTTTGATACCAGCGACTTAAAAACTAAGTTTGCCGCTGAGATAAAGGGATTTGATGGAAGAGCGCTGTTCGGTCATCGTGGAGCGCGCAGGATGGATCGATTCACACAATACGCGTTGGCTGCAGCAATGCAGGCAGTTAAATCTGCGAATATTGATATAACGGATTCAAATCGGGATCGTGTCGGGGTTGTTATTGGATCGGGAATCGGTGGAATCGAAACTTTATTTAATCAGACACTTGTGTACCTGAAAAAAGGAGCCAACCGGGTAAGCCCTTTAATGATACCGATGATGATCAATGATACAGGTCCGGCAGTAGTCGCCATCCATTTTGGTATCCGCGGACCGAATTTGTCCGTCGTCACTGCCTGCGCCACCGGTACGAATGCGATTGGCGAGGCAACCGAGATAATCCGCCGTGGTGATGCGGATGTTATGCTGGCAGGGGGGAGTGAAGCGGCGATCATGGGGGTTTCTGTAGCCGGGTTGAATGTGATGGGCGCAATTTCGAGACGCAACGATGATCCACAGGCGGCCTCACGTCCTTTCGAACTGAACCGGGATGGTTTTGTAATGGGAGAAGGGGCAGCAGTCGTGGTGCTGGAGGCAGTAGAATCTGCGCAAGAGCGCGATGCTGTGATCCTGGCAGAAATTATCGGGTATGCAGCAACCAATGATGCCTTTCACATAACCGCGCCCGCGATAGAGGGGGCGGGTGCGACCCTCTGTATGAAGAATGCGTTGAACAATGCAGGCTTGTCTCTAGAAGATATTAATTATGTCAATGCCCATGGGACGAGCACGATTTTAAATGACAGGAGCGAGACAGCGGCGATCAAGGCGACATTTGGAGGCTTAGCATACGAAATTCCTATCTCGTCCATCAAGTCTATGACAGGTCACTTGATGGGGGCTTCTGGCGCCCTGGAAGTCGTAACCTGTGTCAAAATATTGAAGGAGGGTATCCTCCCGCCCACCATCAATTACGAGATTCCAGACCCGGAGTGTGATCTGGATTATGTGCCAAATACCGCTCGCATGCAGGATGTCAATATTGTAATGTCTAACTCGTTCGGTTTTGGTGGACATAATGCGACCATAATTTTAACTAAGTATGCCGATGTTGAAGCTGAGAATCACCAGATTGCAGGGGGATCACAACAAGGAGCGGAGGTGGATGCATGAGTCCTTATGCTCACATCACGGGGTGGGGGATGGCTATTCCTGATCGTGTGCTGACAAACGCTGAACTGGCTCAAATGGTTGATACCACCGATGAGTGGATTGTATCGCGCACGGGCATCCGGGAGCGACGGATTGCCGAAGACGATCAGACAACCGCATCTCTGGCCACAGAAGCAGCGCTTAATGCTATCAGCGTGGCAAATCTAAGCCCGATGGATATCGATTTGATCATCGTGGCAACCTCTTCTCCTGAACATCTGTTTCCTGCCACTGCCTGTCTGGTTCAGAACAGCATCGGTGCAACGAAAGCAGGAGCATTTGATCTGCTTGCCGCGTGCACTGGATTTATTTACGCGTTAAACATGGCCAGCCAGGCAATCGCCACTGGTTCAGCGAAGACGGCGGTGGTGATTGGGTCTGAAACACTATCGCGCTTGATTGATTGGCAGGATCGTTCAACCTGCATCCTGTTTGGAGATGGGGCAGGGGCATTCGTATTGCAGGCATCGGAAGAACCGGCTGGTTTACTTTCAGCAGTTATGCGCTCGGATGGCTCTGGAGCAGATTTGCTCAGTTTACCGGCTGGAGGTAGTGCATTACCGACCAGCATTGATACAGTTAATGAAGGGCTGCATTTTATCAGTATGAGCGGACGAGAAGTATACCGTTTTGCTACTCGCGTAATGACTCAAGCGACGGAAGAAGCGGTAAAGAAAGCGGGTCTTAAAATTACGGATATTGACCTGGTAGTCCCCCATCAGGCAAACCAGCGCATTATCGAAACTGCACTTAAAAATCTCAAAATACCCTTGGAGCGATGCGTGATCAACCTGGACCGTTATGGGAATACGTCCACTGCTTCAATACCTATTGCTGCCTGCGAGGCATTGCAAGATGGAAAGATTCGACCGGGCGACCGCCTGGTTTTTGTCGGTTTCGGTTCAGGATTGACCTGGGGGGCAGCCGTTGTCCAGTGGAGTGGTCCTTTCCCGACTCGCATCCGCATGATCCCAGGCATCATTCGTTTCTATGCGCGAGTGCGATCCCTGCTGCTGCGTCTGCTACGTTTCTTTGATTCGTTTTTCTGGGATCGTTTCTATAATAATGATTAGTTTGATGTAAGAAGATCGTGGATAAATTCGTCTAATTATTCTGGAGCGAGGCAGTTCAAGTACGAACCGCACGCCTTAAAATGATTGTTAGAACGGCGTTAGAAATCTATTTTTCATGTATTTGGTACTACCAGGCACCTTTATAGATTGGTATAATCATTTTAAGGTAATGAAAATTTACAGGTAATAATATGGAGAAAAAGTGAATCCGACGCGCAACCGATCTTCAATAATATATTTGTTGTTGTTCGTCGCGATTGTTACGATCGTTGTTTCACAATTGCAATCGGGAGCCAATTCTACGGAGGTCTTATCCATTAATCAATTGGCTGCTGATATTAAAGACGGTAAAGTTGACACAGTTGAAGCCGACGACAACAAAGTCGTTGTAGAGTACCGCAACGATGATACGAAGAATGTCTCACACATTGAGGGAAATTCAACGCTTGTTGAACAGTTAAAAGAATACGGCGTCACTACAGAAGAATTGGATGCCCAGAATGTCGAAATAATTGTCAAAGCACCAAGTTCATGGTTGGGTATTGCTACAGCTCTAGGATATATTTTACCATTTTTGATCCTTGGAGGTATTTTCTGGTTTGTGTTTCGTCAGGCTCAGGGCGGCAATAATGCTGCATTATCCTTTGGTAAGTCTCGTGCTCGAATGTTCAGCGGTGATCAAACCACAGTTACTTTTCAGGATGTTGCTGGTGTTGAGGAAGCCAAAGAGGAATTAGCCGAGGTGGTTGAATTCCTGCGTGAACCGGAGAAATTCATAGCTTTGGGAGCTCGCATTCCTAAAGGTGTACTGCTGGTAGGTCCGCCAGGGACAGGTAAGACATTGTTAGCTAAGGCTGTTGCCGGTGAAGCGGCAGTACCGTTTTTCTCAATTTCAGGTTCAGAATTTGTAGAGATGTTCGTTGGTGTTGGTGCCAGCCGCGTGCGGGACCTGTTTGAACAAGCGAAGCGCCACTCACCCTGTATTGTCTTTGTAGACGAAATTGATGCTGTGGGACGTCAGCGTGGGGCTGGTCTTGGGGGAAGCCATGATGAACGCGAACAAACGCTGAACCAGATGTTGGTAGAGATGGACGGATTTGAAACAGATACCAACGTGATCATCGTCGCTGCAACAAACCGTCCGGACATCCTCGATCCTGCGCTGCTGCGCCCCGGTCGATTTGACCGAAGGGTTATGCTTGATCGACCGGATATGCGCGGTCGTGAAGCAATCCTGCGCGTGCATGTGAGAGGGAAACCACTCGGACCTGACGTTGATCTGACTGTCCTGGCTCGTTCTACACCTGGTTTTGTGGGCGCTGATATTGAAAACCTGGTAAACGAGGGCGCCATTCTGGCTGCGAGACGAAACAAGAAACAGATCGAACAGGAAGACCTGGAGGAATCGATCGAGCGAGTGATCGCTGGACCTGAACGAAAGAGCAGACTTATCAGCGAAGAAGAGAAGCGAATTGTAGCGTTTCATGAAGCTGGACATGCTGTTGTCATGAACGCACTGCCAGAGGCTGATCCAGTGCATAAAGTTTCCATCATCGCTCGCGGTATGGCAGGTGGATTCACAATGGCATTGCCTACAGAGGATCGCACCTTGATGGCAAAGAATAAATTATTCGCCGATATGGTGGGACTGCTCGGTGGGCGCGCTGCAGAGGAACTGGTCTTCAATGATATTACTTCTGGTGCTGCGAATGACCTCGAACGAGTAACGCGAATGGCTCGTACAATGGTAACCAGACTCGGTATGAGTGAAGAGCTCGGACCGATGGTTTATGGTCAAAAAGAAGAGCTTATCTTCCTCGGTCGGGAGATATCCGAGCAACGCGATTATTCAGAATCCGTCGCTGAGAAGATTGACAAGGAAGTGCGTGAGATTGTTAATGAGGCTCATGATAAAGCCAGGAATATCTTGATTGAATACCGTGAAATGCTCGATGCAGTGGCAAATAGACTTCTGGAGGTCGAAACCATCAGGCGTGAAGAATTCGAAGCGATATTCCCAACGCCTTTTCCAAAGACCAGCGGCACCCCCATACCGGCTGCGGCATAAATAGATAATCCAACTTTAATACAGCGTGAACCAGATCTTGTGGTTCATGCTGTTTTTTAACATAATCCCCCATTTATTTTTTAAAGTTTCATGCAACCGCCCAATTCGATTGGGCTGCTACCCAGGGAAGCGTGTTTTATCCAAGGGCAAATTCTATCCCAGGGTAAGAGACCAACCGTATTGGTCGTCACGTGCAGATGATTGGGTGATACCAAGATTGAATATTTCTTGATTTTATAACTAATTACCTGTAAATGCGAAATGTTTAATAAACACAATATAAATATTAAATATATTGATAAATAACTTGACAATATCAAATAAATGTGTATAATATATGTATAAATGACAATTATATATAATATGGTACAAGAAATCGAGTGAAGGAGTATCCGATGAATACACAATTTCAACAGGGTCAAAAAGAGCGCATGAAAATACTGCAGATGGTTGAGAGTGGTCGGATAAGCGCCAATGAAGGAGCATCATTGCTTAAAACATTGGGTAAAGAACAGGAATCTGAGCCTATCACGGCGCAGGAAGATGGACTTGCTCCTAAATGGTTTCGAGTGCGGGTCACGGATACGATTACCGGAAAGCGCAAAGCGATCGTCAATATCCCCTTCGGCTTGATGGACTGGGGGTTGAAGATCGGTGCACAGTTTGCACCAGAAGTGTCCGATGTTGACATGACCGAGTTACGTCAGGCGCTGCGTTATGGAGTAGAAGGAAAAATCATTGATGTGCTGGACGAAGAAGATGGGGAGCACGTCGAGATCTATGTTGAATAATATCTAATCCAAGATCACAATTTGGGGGATATAAACCAAAACCTGTTATACTCACACCAGGGTCATCAGCTGAATTGCTGATGATTCTGGCTTAATAATGATGATAGATAATATTCTCGTAACA
>JAUXFR010000246.1 GCA_030622805.1 Anaerolineae bacterium
GGCGAATCTCCGGCACAGCAAATCAGCGCGGCTGGCGTAATTTATGCTATAGACCTGCTGATGTACCAGGATGCAAGCTTTTATATCGATACTCGCAACCTGCGCGGCTGGCTGCTCGAAAATTCGACGGGTTGGCAGATGCTCAACACCTTTGCTTACACCGGCAGCCTGGGAATCGCTGCACTTGCGGGTGGGTCCGCTCGCGTGATCCAAACCGACCGCGGCAAAAAGTTTCTTGCGCTTGCACGTCAGTCGGCGATATTCAACAAATTCGATTTGGGAAAGATGATGCTGCGCAGGTCTGATTTCTTCAGCGAAGTGACCCGGCTCAAACGAAGCAGGGAGTTGTTCGACTGTGTGATCATCGATCCACCCATTTTTTCCAGTACAAGCAAAGGTAAAATCGACCTGATTAATGATAGTACCCGCCTGATCAACAAGGTGCGTCCGCTTGTCAAAGATGGCGGCTGGCTGGTGTCGATCAACAACGCCTTGTTCCTGAGCGGCGCGGAATATCTGGCTTCGCTTGAGAAACTCTGCCAGGATGGTTATCTCTCCATCGAAAGCTTAATCCCCATCCCTGAAGATATCGCAGGCTTCCCAGAAACCATCATTAATCACCCACCAACCGATCCAGCACCCTTCAACCATTCCACAAAAATAGCTCTCCTGAAAGTGAAGCGTAAGGCATAAGTAGGTTATCATAGTATTACTCACCAGGCATAAAAACACAGCCCAGGCAAGCTGGTAATATCGCTTTTTATAGTTTACAAGCGGCTGGATCGAGAACGTTGTTGCATATGTTCATGAGCAGATTGTATAACAGGTCAATATGACACATCGGGCGATATTCGCAAGGATATTGATTTAATTACGATTATAATTGGACGGTTCAATCATAAATTATGCGCCGGCAAAAGACAACTTCGTATGTACGGATGAAGAGGCTTTAACAAGCTTTTTCGCACCGTCAACCAATTATGACAAACACTGAATCACTCCCCATCGTTATTATCTCCTGCCAGGTATTTCAGCACCTTCTGGAAAAACATATCCCGGATAATGGGGCAGATTGTTCCATCACCTACCTGGATTACGGACTGCATCTGGTGCCGCGCAACTTAAAGGAAGCCATCCAGCAGAAGATCGATCAGATTGAGCAGCCCAGCCTGGTTGTGCTGGGGTACGGATTGTGCGGTAACGGTTTGGACGGCATCCAATCTCGCAACAATACGCTGCTCATACCCCGCACGGACGACTGCATTGCTATCCTTCTGGGCACCTACCAGAGGTACAAAAAAGAATTCTCAACCAATCCGGCAACATACTACCTCTCAAAAGGGTGGCTGGAATCAGCCAGCAACCCACTTATCCAGTTTAGAGAATATGAAGAGGTGTATGGAAATGAGACCGCCACCTACTTAATGGATACTCAGTATAAACACTATAAGCGTCTGGTATTTGTGGCACATAACCTGGTAGACCTGGAGAAGTATCGCCCACAAGCTAAAGAGATCGCCCGATATTGCGAACGCTGGGGAATGCAGTATGAGGAGATTATTGGTTCCGATGAATATGTACGCGCCTTAATGGAAGCACCCTTCGTAATGGATCACTCCGGTGATGACTTTCTCGTAATTCCCCCAGGTGCAGAATTGAAGCAGAGTCTCTTTATACGCTGATCAACGATTTATCAATTGCTATACGTTAGTGCTTTATCTAGCTTTTCCTAGCATCAATGATTAATTACGGCGACTCAAGTCACGGCTACGCCTGAACCGAATTCAGGATAGCACAAAGTCCACCTTCGTGGACTCAGATCCAAGATGGAGTCGACGCAGGTCGACTTCGTGCCAACGTGAACTTTGTTAACCCCGTTGCAGTGGTTTCAACCGCCGGTACATACAACCTTGACACAGAAGAACCATTTATTACTGAACACTGGTGAAGACACAATTGAAGATGCATCATGCCAAATCTGACGATCATCTATGGTGAACAGACCGTAACAATCGAAGTCCCCCGGGGTGCAATCCTGGGTGAAGCCATTACCACCACTGGACTGCCGCTCGAACAGCCCTGTGCCGGGCGCGGCACCTGCGGAAAGTGCAAGGTGCTGGCAGAAATGGGTGTTGCCCCACCGGACGAAGATGAACTGGAACACCTCACTCCGGGCGAACTGGCGTTGGACAACCGTCTGGCGTGCCGGGCCAGGATACAATCGGACGCCAAGGTAGTGCTATCCCCAATTGTAGTTTACTCCAACAAAAACTTCCGCACCAGCCACCGATACAAAAGTGCCCAGGTACCTTTGGGACTGGCGATCGATCTGGGAACTACAACCGTAGCGGCATTCCTGACCACGATGGATAACGGTCAGGTTTGCGCTGGCGCAGCCAGCCTCAACCAGCAGACGGTCTATGGAGCGGATGTGATCTCGCGCCTGGCGGCTGCCAGGAACAACCCCGCCAATCACGAGCGGCTGCACCGTCTGGCACTGGCTTCCATTAACCAGGCGGTCGATTCGCTCAAGATGTCCGTCCGTGTACGCAGCAGGATCGAACGTACCACTATCGTGGGAAATGTCGCCATGCATCATCTGCTGACAAAGCTGCCATTGGACACACTGGCTGTCATGCCGTTCCAGCCTTATGAACGTCATGCCATTCGCAACGCTGCCCCGTTGATGGGCGGCATATTCCCTGAAAGTGTATGTGTCTCCCTGCCTCCTATGATTGGCGGATTCGTCGGCTCCGACGCGCTCGCCTGTCTGGCGTACTTCGGCTTCGACAACCCACCCGGTCCGATGGCGGCGATTGATCTGGGGACTAACGGCGAAGTGATGGTCACCGATGGAGAACGCATCCTGACCACATCCACCGCTGCCGGTCCAGCTTTTGAGGGAGTGAACATTTCCTGCGGCACGCGGGCTATAGATGGCGCGATTGTCGCTGCTCATATTGAAAATAATGAGCTGATCCTGGATACCATTGGCGACGAGCCACCCACTGGATTGACCGGTTCCGGTCTGCTCAGCCTGGTCTACGAACTGCGACAGGTTAGTGTCATCCAACCCAACGGCAGAATCACCGCAAATCCACACATCTTCTCAGACCGCATTGACCAGAATGAGCATGGACGGCTGTTGAGATTGACTCCGGATGGAAAACTTGGCTTATCCCAATGGGAC
>JAUXFR010000127.1 GCA_030622805.1 Anaerolineae bacterium
AGCAGAACACCCTTTGTTAACAATGCCGAATGTGATCATTACTCCGCACGCTCTGGGTCGCTCATGGGAGGCTTTAGGGCGTGTGATGGGCATCATCGAGAGAAGCGTGGTGGATATCCTGGCAGGGCGGCTGCCTCAGTACACGCTGAATCCAGAGGTGGTCAGGAAGCCATCGCCATTTACCAAATAGAGGCACCGTAAAAGAAATAGGAGTAAAAACGCATGATAGAGCATGCAAACTACCAGCAACAGAAAGAAGTCCGGCTCGGAACTGGTGAGATGACCATTGAAGATGTCGTTGGTGTGGCAAGACTCGGTTGGTCCGTGGCTGAGTTTGGGAAGGCGGATGGACAGATTAATACACCATGTTCTTATCTGCGTGCGAAAAACAGCCGGGAGTGGATCGAAGCAGTGGTTCAGGAAAACTACATTCTTGGAGAGAAAGATGAGCAGGCAGTTCCTTATTACGGAATCAACACCGGCTACGGCGCAAAGGTGGAGAGGATCGGGCTCTCTCGGGATGATATTGCCTGGGTTTCGCGCAACCTGATTGTCAGTCACTCAACAGGTGTTGGGGATCATCTGCATCCAGAGCTGGTACGCGCAACGATCCTGTTGCGAGCCAATTCGCTTGCACAGGGCTACTCCGGTGTTCGGATCGAGCTGATTAACACACTGGTGCGGATGCTCAATCTTGGTGTGACCCCAGTGGTCCCGGAATACGGATCTGTTGGAGCGAGCGGCGATCTGGTACCGCTCTCACATATCGCTGCTGTGCTGTCTAAGCGCCCTCCGGGGCAACTACCGCTGGAAAAAAATGTTGATGATTACGATGAAAGCGGGCAGGCTTACGTTGATCTGCGGTTCTATTCCGGAGAAAGGAAATTTGACCAGATACTCACTATTGATGGACGATCGTATGCGCTGATGAGTGGTCACCAGGCTATGCGCGTTTGTGGAATCGAACCATTGGTGCTTGAAGCAAAAGAAGGCTTGGCGCTCAACAATGGCGCGACTGTATCAGCAGCCATCGCCGCTCTGGCTGTTTATGATGCCGAAAATCTGTCACGGCACGCTGAAATCGGCGCCGCGCTGACAATGGAAGCACTGCTAGGATTCAGGGATGCATTTTTTCCGCAGGTGCAGCGCGTGCGCCATCATGAAGGTCAGAAGGGGGTCGCTGAGCGGATTTTGAAGATAACCCGGGATAGCCAATTGCTGGACGGGGACGAGTACACTGATCCAAGGTACAGCCCTCCGCAGGACGCTTATGCCATCCGAGTCACACCCCAGGTGCTGGGGGCGGTTTGGGATACGCTCAAGTTCGTTCGCGGTACGATCACCGATGAGATCAACGCAGCGACAGATAATCCGTTGATCTTCAACCTGCCCGAAGATGATCCCAATTACCTGCCGCGCGCTTATCGAGCCGTCTCGGGCGGTAATTTCCATGGGGCACCGCTTGCATACGCGATGGATTTCCTGAGCATCGTGATCACCGACCTGGGAAGTCTCAGCGAGCGAAGAGTGTTCAGGCTGAACGACAAGAATCTTAACTACGGATTACCGAGCTGCCTGGTGGCTGACGAAGCCGGTAAACCCGGTGTGACCAGTGGGGTTATGTTGGCGCAGTACCTGGCGGCGGGTCTGGTATCAGATTGCAAAACCCTGGCGCACCCGGACAGCGTTGATTCGATCCCGACCTCGGCTAATCAAGAGGATCACGTCAGCATGAGCCTGAACGCTGCTCGACATGCTCGTAAAATCGTCGAGAATATTGGCTACGTGGTCGCGGTAGAGCTTCTGAGCGGTTATCTGGCGCTGAAGTACCGTATTGATTCCTTACAGCAGAATTCAAAACCAGTTGATAAGCCACCTGCAGAACGAACACGCCAGGAAGAGAAGCTCCTCTGGCTGTGGGAGAACCTGTCAGAAGGGCAGTCTGTCCCAATGCCGCAACCAGGAGTCGGGAGTCAGGCTGCTTTATCTTTGATCGCGCAAACGCTTTATCCTACCGATCAGGCGCTGCCGTTGTTAGGTGAGCGACCCACATTAGAAGACCGCTACCTGCAGCCGTATATATTGCGTATAGTCGAATTACTGAAAGAAGGGAGTCTGGTTGATAGGGTATACGAGGAGGTCAGAATTACCAATTAGATGTTAATGGTGTATTAGGGATTGCATTATGATCTCTGTATGGTTTTTCCTTGACGCTTAACACTTAGGGAGTATAATTGTGCGTAATCAGGAGCGATGGTGAAGTGTATACACTAATTGATATTTCTGCTCTAACAAATGTACTGCCTTACTTATGGATGGCAGCCTTATACAGCCTGGCTTTCTTTGTGCTGCCGGAAGCTTCGCCGCTGCATGTCCATCACGCTCACCATATGGTAAATAACCACGCTCTAGGAGATAAAAGGGCGCGCTCTCATTGAAGTGCGTATCTTCTCAAAAATGAAACCTGAGCGTGGAGCAATCCACGCTTTTTTTGTAAACATTTGCATTATATGTGATTCTCAGGAGGCATCATCATGAACCAAAGAATAGAACCCCGCATTCCACGCGGTATGAGAGACATGCTGCCAGAACAAATGGTAAGGAGGCAGTATGTGATCGATATTGTCAGGGAGGTGTTTGAAGAATTCGGTTTCGAGCCGCTGCAGACACCAGCGATAGAGCTGAAGGAAACATTGTCTGGAAAATACGGCAGCGATGCTGAACGGTTGATTTATTCTACAACTTACGGCAGGGGTGATGAGCAGCTCGCGATGCGGTTCGACCTTTCGGTACCTCTGTGCCGTGTGATCGCTATGTATCCGGACCTGCAGAAGCCGTTCAAGCGCTACCAGATCGCTCCAGTGTGGCGCGCGGACAGACCCCAGAAAGGTCGCTACCGCGAATTCTATCAGTGCGATGTGGATACCGTTGGAAGCACGAGCATGCTCGGTGATGCAGAGACGGTGGCAGTGATCTATACAATCCTTTACCGCCTGGGTTTCCGGGAGTTCACAGTTTATATTAACAACCGCAAGCTGCTGAACGACATAGGTCAGTACGCTGGTGTGCCGGATAATCTGCTGCGCGGCCTGTACCAATCGATCGACAAGCTCTCGAAAATTGGTCTGGAAGGTGTAAGGGCGGAGCTGCTGCTAGTTGGTATCCCGGATGCGATCATGGACTCACTCCGCCGGGTAACACGGTTGTACCTGCAAGGTAAGCTTCCGTTGGACCAGGTCGGTGTACGTCTTCGTGAAGAGAGCATTCCAGATGAAGGAAAGCAGGGGATGGTGCTCTTCCCGGATGATATCGCTGATGCAGTTACGGGAAAGCTGCGTGAGATATTAATGGATGTAGAACCAGGTAGCGTTGAATCGGATATTGTGCAGGAGACGGCGGGGAGACTTGTCACAGGTGTCACGCCCGAGCTGCGCCAGGTGTTTGACCCGACGACCGAGCTGATCCCGGAAGAAGTGGTGGAGCGCCTCTTATCACTGCTGGATGCTGAAGGTGAAAACCAGAATATGCTCGATTCTCTGCGAGCTAAACTTGCTGACTATCCCAACGCGATAGAAGGGATTTCCGAACTGGATGAAATGTTCCGATACCTGGACCTGCTGGGCGTTCCGGAACGTTACTACAAGTTGGATGTCTCGATGGTGCGTGGGCTGGAATACTACACCGGTCCGATCTACGAGACGATCGTTGAAAAGCCCAATGTGGGAAGCATCACCGGCGGCGGTCGCTACGATAACCTTATCGGAATGTTCACCGACCGCAGTCTGCCAGCGACCGGTACAACCATCGGCATCGAGCGCATCATCGTGGTGATGCAAGAGAACGATATGTTCCCACCATCGATCGGACGCACGATAGTCCAGGTGCTTGTGACTGCTTTCAACCAGGAATTGCTGGAGGAATCGATCAAGGTGGCAGTCAAGCTGCGTGAAGCCGGTCTGATGACGCAGATATACTTCGATCCTGATCCACTGCGCGAGCAGATCGGGTACGCGGCCGCGAAAGAGATCCCTGCATTGGTAATCATTGGACCCGATGAAGCCGAGCAGCGTCAGATAACTGTGCGAGACCTTCGCTCCAAACAACAGGAAACACTTCCTGTTGATAAGGCAGTACGCAAGCTGCAGGAATGGCTCTGGGATATGTAGTCAGGAGCTTTGTGGTGGAATAGATTACAGGTTTTACACTCCTGGCGCTTTTGCTGACTGTCGCGGGTGCGGCTCTGGTATCCGGAATCCTCAACATATCAGACTCCGGGTTCGACCTGGCGGGTGCCTGGATATACGATGGGAAAACCTATCTCACTCTCTGGGAGACAAACCAAACCACCATAGATTCAAACAGCACACTGGTGAATTCTGTATTGATGGGTTTTTCTATCCAGGCGATTGAGTAAAAATGGCCAGCGGTTTTAGCGCTGGCCAGGAAAATTCATGCAGTTGCTTCTTGTAGAAACGCTGCAAGATCACTTTTTAGCTTCTTCAGGGAAGGCAAGTGGACATACATCATGTGACCAGCTTCGTAGTAAGCGAATGTGATGTTTGATTGTAAACTGGCATCCAATCCCAGGTGGTTGAAAGTATATTCGGTTGCAAAATGAGGGGTTGCCAGGTCGTAATAACCACTGCCCACAAATACATTCAGGAATGGGTTAATGGTCATTCCCTGGCGGAGCGTCTCTGCCACATTGACGTAGCGGTTCTCATGTTCAGCAAAGCTCCAATTTTGCCACAGGTTCGGATTGAGGAATTCATAAGGCAGGTCGCTTTCAAATTCAAGTTCCGCTCGCACGTATTGGTTAAATGTCGCCGTGTAGGGTCCTGTAATAGCTGACATACTCGGGTCACGTTCAAAGCGCTCGCCGGCCGAGTCACGATCGAGGCCCGTAAAGCGGCTGTCCAGGCGACCGATGGTACGATTTTCATCCCGTAGAAGTTCTTTTGTGAAACGGAATATCTCGATCCGTAAATCACAACGCTCGATATAATCTTCAGCCAA
>JAUXFR010000238.1 GCA_030622805.1 Anaerolineae bacterium
CCCCCTATAACGCAACTGTCGTGGAAAGATTGATCGATGCGGGTATGGTGATATTGGGAAAAACCAACACTGACGAGTTCACGATGGGTTCGTCCACCGAAAATTCTGCCTTCGGAACGACCCACAATCCATGGAAACTGGAGCGAGTTCCAGGCGGCTCGAGCGGAGGCAGCGCGGCCGCGGTCGCTGCTAACATGGCACCGCTTGCCTTGGGGACCGACACCGGCGGAAGCGTCCGCCAACCGGCTTCATTTTGCGGTTTAACCGGCATTAAGCCAACATACGGAAGGGTCTCCCGTTATGGACTGGTGGCATATGGATCATCGCTGGATGTGGTCGGTGCATTCGGCAGACAGGCAGTAGATCTGGCATTAATTTTCAGCCTGATCGCGGGGATCGACCCCCTGGATGCAACGACCAGCGACATACCCGTGCCTGAATTTAACCTGGATGCTTTAGTTGACCTCAAGGACGACCACAACGTTTTTTTACTAAATTCTGCTGACCCATCACTTAATGGTCTCCGGATTGGAGTTCCTGATGAATACTTCCTGGCAGGCATTCAACCCCAGGTTGAAAGCGCAGTGAAGGAAGCACTGCATACGCTGGAGGAGCTTGGAGCTGAACTAATACCTGTCAGTCTTCCACATACAGAATATGCACTGCCGGTGTACTACCTGATCGCACCAGCGGAAGCATCAGCGAACCTGGCTCGTTATGATGGAATACGTTACGGACCGAGGATCGCTGCTGAATTGCTCCTGGATATATACCGGCGCACTCGCGGCGAGAAATTTGGCGCAGAGGTAAAACGCCGTGTTATGCTGGGGACGTACGCGCTGTCAGCCGGTTACTACGACAGATATTACGGTCAGGCGCAGAAAGTTCGCACGCTTATTCGTGCCGACTTTGAACAGGCATTTGAGCGTATCGATTTGATCGCCGCTCCCGTTACACCGACAACTGCCTTCTCAATAGGCGAGCACACCGATGACCCGCTTTCAATGTATCTTGAAGATATCTTCACCCTGCCTGCCAACCTGGCAGGTATACCCGGGATCGCATTTCCGGTCGGATTCGATCAGCAAGGCTTGCCGATTGGTATGCAGCTCATGGGACCACATTTCCAGGAGCAACGGTTATTCCAGACAACATTTATTTACCAGCAGGCAACCAACTGGCATAAACGCAGACCACCGCGTATTCACGACATAAATCAAAATGTGGAAGCAAAGAAGTTTAGCTAATCAAAAAAACAAGGCATCAAATGATAAACTCACTACCTAAAAATATTACTGTTCAATCGTATCGCAAAGCCCTTTCACCTGGTGGTACCGTGACACTTCCTGAGCTTTACAGAACAGCAGATGCGAATTTTGCATTCGACGCTGAGGCTCGGCAGGAATCCTGCGACCTGGCAGCGAACACCATCCTTGAACACGAACAATAGCGACACAGCAACCAGGAGAATAAGCATGTTCAATATTATCCCAAAAGACCCTGCCATATTTATGAATTGGTCATGGCCGCAGTTAAATCCTTATTATCAGGATCTGATAGCTCGAGAATTAGATGAGCTGAATATCGACCAATTCCTGAGAGATTGGACCAGATTGATCGATCTTGTCAGTGAAATTTACGCCCGTTTGAGCGTAAGTGTCACCTCTGACACAATGGATGAGAAAGCGGAAAAAAATTATAACCGCTTCCTGGAGCAAGTCTATCCTGAATCACAGGCTGCAAACCAGCAGTTGAAAGAAAAACTTCTCGTAAGTGGTTTGGAACCTGATGGCTTTCAAAATCCCCTTCGAAAAATGCGTGCTGAGGCGGAGATTTACCGTAGTGTAAACCTGCCGTTATTAACCGAGGAACGCAAAATGGGTCAGGAGTACAACAAGATCATCGGCGCTCAGAGCGTTCGATGGCGGGGAGAGGAGCTAACTTTACAGCAGCTACGCCCACACATGCAAACCCAGGATCGCCAATCCCGGGAACGCATCTGGCGTTCAGCGGCTGAACGCCAGCTTGCAGATCGACAGATCATCAACGACTTGTGGATAAAACAAATCGCCACAAGAATTCAACTGGCGGAAAACGCCGACCTGCCAAACTATCGTACATATCGCTGGGCACAAATGACCCGCCTTGATTACACCCCGGAGGACTGCCTGCATTTCCACCGGGCAATTGAAGCTGTAGCTGTACCAGCAGCAACACGGCTCTACCAAAAACACCGCAACCTGCTGGGTGTAGAAAAGCTGCGCCCGTGGGATATGGATTTGGATTTATATCCGCTGCATTTTCCCCCCATTTCACCATACGGGCAGGTAGATATTCTTCCTATTAAGGCTGAGAATATCTTCTCTAATGTCGCTCCGATACTTGGAGAGTATTTCCATGTTATGCGGGAGGATAACCTATTAGACCTGGAGAACCGAAAAGGGAAAGCCCCGGGAGCTTACTGCACCAATTTCCCAGTCATCAAACGTCCCTTTATATTCATGAATGCCGTAGGAATAGCGACCGATGTTCGCACCATCCTGCACGAATCAGGTCACGCTTTCCACAATTTTGAACGCTTCCGCCTGCCTTATGCTCAGCAGCGAACACCTGGTCTTGAATTTGCTGAGGTGGCATCGATGGGATTAGAGCTGCTCGCTTCTCCCTACCTAACGGTTGAAAATGGAGGATTTTATACGCAAGATGACTCCGTGCGATTCCGAGTGCAGCACTTGGAACGGATTCTGGCATTCTGGCCCTACATGGCTGTGGTAGACGCTTTTCAGCACTGGGTTTATACACATGAAGAGAGTGCATCCAATCCAGCGAACTGCGATGCAAAATGGTACGAGCTCTGGCTGCGCTTCATTCCAGGTGTGGATTGGAACGGATTGGAAGCGGAGGTGATGACCGGCTGGCACCGTAAACAGCATATCCACCGAGCACCATTCTATTATGTAGAATATGGTCTTGCTCAGCTTGGTGCTGTACAGGTTTGGAAACACTCTCTGAAAGATCAGGCTGAAACTGTTGAGAATTATCGGAAAGCTCTCAGCTTAGGTGGTACAGCCACCCTTCCGGAACTCTACAGGACTGCTGGTGCGAAATTCGCTTTTGACAAAAAAACGCTTGGAAAAGCCGTTAAGCTTATTGAAAGGAAGATCCAAGAATTAGAAAGCGGAGAGAAATAATTTAGGCGATTGACCTGTGATATCGTAAACCAATTCGGTTGCCACCTTCCGGTAGAGGTTATAATATGTCTCCACAACATGTGGGAGAACTCTTGATACCTGGGTATTCATAATGGAAAAAACGA
>JAUXFR010000211.1 GCA_030622805.1 Anaerolineae bacterium
ATATGGACCCCGATACGCTGCTCAAGTTTGGCTTTTGGAGCAATGATATAGCTGAAGAATGGTTGGATGAAGCCGATTACGTGCTGGTTGAAGATCGTTCATACAAGAGCTGGATTCGGGAAAATTTAGATTTAGAACAGTTTGAAGAATTAAAGCCAACACCTCATACCGTTAGCTGTAAGGGGGGCACGCGTATCCGCATCTTTATACGGATGCCGTGAGTCAATCTAGATTTCTTCTGATTTTCCCGCTCTTACCACACGTTCATATACCGAGATATATCGTTTTGCCACAACCGGCCAGGAGAATTCTCCTTCAACCCTGGCATGCGCTTTATGACCGAGATTCCTGCACAGCTCTGGTTGATCATCTAACAGCTCAAGTGCTGACCCGATCGCTCCGGGATTCCTGGGTGGGACAAGCAGTGCAGTTTCTTCAACAACCTCCTGGCAACCAGTACCTTCTGTGGTGATAATCGCACACCCAGCCATCATCGCTTCGAGTAAAACCATTGGAAAGTTCTCGGCCTCGGATGGGAAAACGAAAATCGAAGCAGTCTCGAATAATTCACGAAAACGGTCCGCTTTATTATCCATCCAGCCATGGAAGGTGATTTCAGCACTCGTATCGATTGAGCCTGCGATTTCCTTCAGTCTGGGTAAATAAGGTCCATCGCCAACGATATCTACAACGAAAGGGATGCGCATACCATCCAGGGCGGATAAAAAATATTGGATCCCTTTGCGTTCAAAGAAACGAGTGACGACTAAGATGCGGTCCTGCTGCTTCTTTGAGTGATCGTACGCTTTGATATTTATTCCGTTTGGGATCACTGTCACTGGTGTCGAAGGTTTTTGCTGGGCAATCAAGGTAGAGAGAGTGCGGCTGGGAGAAACAATTTCTTCAGCTCCGTTCACTACCTCTTTCCAGATTGGCCCCAAGAACCTATGCAGAATTTTGAAGCGGTTCGGGTTGTAACCTGGGACATCCGACCCATGGGCTGTTACGATATAGGGTAATCCGCTGACTCGTTCTGTGATGTCTGAAATCAACGCATCGGGGAAGATAAAATGGGTATGATTGATGTCATATCGTTTCTGTCTGGTCAGACGCCTGACTACCGGTAGAGCAGCGAAAATGTACGAGACCATTTCATAAGGGTGGCAAACGGACTCGCTCGCTCGTAAGCATGGCACACGATGCACGTGCACCCCGTCAATGTCCTCGAATCGCGGCAGATCTCTGAATGCCATGGTCACAAGATCTATTTCATGACCCTGGTTTACAAGCTCTCTGGTAAGACCTTCCACAACCTTGGCACCTCCACCCCCGATTGGAGGGTACTCGTAACACATCGTCAGGATACGCATCAAATTATTTCATCACCATAATTATCTTTACACCATCATCTGAAAATGTATGAACCCAAGACCACTGGCGCTCAAGCGCACCAATTGTGAGGGATAAAACAGCTACTGTCAAGACATCCACCCTCTGGATCGAATTCTATCAATTTTTCAGAAAAAAATAAACACATCCCGAAAAAAAGAAGTATAATTCAAAGATTGAATTTTGATTCTGGAGATCCGGTTATTAATCAAAAGCACATATAGGTACGCGCCCAACCTGGCACAGCTTAAAGATATAATAATCGCTCATAGAAACGACAAATAAACCATGCTTTCGGAAGGATTGATCCTTGTCCAACCACAACATACGCAGATAGCCAGTGATATATGCAAAGGCAATTCATGAGAATTTCAATCGTCATTCCGGTGTATAACGAAGAAGAGAACATACCGCATCTACATCCAGCGATCCACGATGCGCTCGATCCCATCCCTGATCTAGATTGGGAAGTTGTTTATGTAGATGATGGTAGTTCAGACAACAGCCTGGACATCCTGGAAAAACTGGCTGTCGATGATCCATCTCACACGGTGGTCGTGGAGTTCAGACGCAATTTTGGCCAGACCGCTGCTATCGCGGCCGGGATTGACAACAGTACCGGGGAGATCATTGTCTTGATGGATGCCGATCTGCAGAACGACCCGCAGGATATCCCCATGATGCTTGAGAAAATCGACCAGGGATACGATGTCGTCAGCGGGTGGCGGGTGAATCGACAGGATAAATTCGTAACTCGCACCCTCCCCTCAAGAACAGCCAACTGGTTGATTTCAAAAGTAACGGGTGTAAACCTTCACGATTACGGTTGTACATTGAAAGCCTACCGCCGCGAAGTCATTACCAGTTTTCGCTTATACGGCGAAATGCACCGTTTCATCCCCGCCTATGCCAGCTCTGTAGGAGCAAAAATTATCGAAGTACCGGTACAACACCACCCGCGCAAATATGGGCAGACAAAATATGGCCTGGGGCGGACAATTAAAGTCATTCTAGATCTCTTCACAGTCAAATTTTTGACGAGCTATGCCCATAAACCAATTTACCTTTTCGGTGGAACCGGCATAGTTTTAATGATCATCAGTTCACTGATTATGCTTTTCCTAACAGTGCGGCGATTATGGCTGAAAATCGGTGTATTTGATTCGCCTCTATTTATTATCAGCGCAATGCTCCTGATCCTTGGATTTCAATCGATCCTGATGGGATTGATTGCTGAATTACTTGCACGAACCTATCATGAAGCCCAGCAAAAAACCACCTATAGTGTTCGACGAGTAATTGGAAAGACGGGAGAGAATCAAACTACAGTTTTAGAAGCGTAAGGCAATCCTGCATGCTCCCCGGACCTACTACACCAAACGAGATTGATGAATAAGTATATTAAAGGCATAAGCCTGCATAAACCCAGCAAGACCAGCTTGCTGCGGATATTGGGAACAATCATCTCGCTCGGGTTGGTGATATGGCTGCTCAGCAAACAAGGTTGGAGCGAAATCGTTGAAGCCATTCAGTTAATCCCGGTCGAGGTATTCCTGATTTCATTCGTATTCATGATCCTATCCAGATTGGCGGTCACCGCACGCTGGCACGTGCTGCTGCGTGCTGCATCATTTCGAATTAATTTCGGTCAGACTTTGCGAGTAACTTTTGCCGGATTATTTGCGACAAACTTTCTTCCCACAACGATTGGCGGTGATGTCGTCCGTCTCGCGGGTATGGTCCGGATGAGTTACGATACCACAATTGCGACTGCATCTTTGATCGTTGACCGGTTGATCGGCATGTTGGGGATGGCAATGGCGCTTCCTTTGGCGATACCAAGCCTGATAGAAGCAGGTGGAATAAATCGCCTGCTCCCTCAAACCGGGAGCAGTGGTGCAGTTTATCGAAGTGCTATTGTTTTACCAATCTGGCTTCAAAAGCTGTGGGAGAAAAGCAAGCAAATCCTGCAGAAATTACTGCAAGCCCTGTCCATCTGGTTGAAAAAACCTGTTTCCTTAGTAACCTCCTTTGCGTTTACGTGGATCCACATGCTGTGTCTGTATGGTATCTTTTATGTTTTGTTAACTGCGATGAATGAAGAGGTATCCTTCTGGCAAATTGGTGGTTTATACAGCCTGATCTATTTCTTCACACTTCTTCCAATTTCAATAAATGGCTACGGTCTGCAGGAGCTTTCGATAACCGTAGTCTTCTCAAATCTTGGAGGCGTGTCCGTTGGAAGTGCCTTAACAATGGCGCTGCTGTTCCGTACCTTGATGCTGGTTGTGAGCCTGCCGGGCGCGTTTACCCTACCTGGTGTGCTGGCTGGCAATTCTGAACAAACACAGACCACAACGCCTGACACAGTTG
>JAUXFR010000262.1 GCA_030622805.1 Anaerolineae bacterium
ATCAGCAGCGATATGAAGGCCGAAAACCCGGCTCCAAAGGCAATATTGGAAATCATCCACCATTCAAAGGCGGATCCTTTGTTCTTCTTTTCCTGGCTATTGGTATGATTTGACATGATTTCTCTTGCTCCTTCTACTGTTTTTTGGTACAGCTACTGGTTCGTTTTTCGAATACTGGTCAGCAGTTTCTCTGGCGGGTCACCTATAAATAAATATAGATCAGCACCCGCTTGAAACGCTTCATCCATGGTTCTGTTTCGAGGGCCAAGGGCGATGATTTGTGGGTGGGGATTTTTCATTTTGATCTCTCTTAATTTCTCCCCATCAGCCAGACCGACCAGTCTCCAGTCGACAACAACTTTGTCAGGCGCAGCAGTCTTTACGAGTGCCAACAAACCATGCATCTCGCTGGCAACGCCGACGATTTTGACACCTGGTTCTTCGCTCAGTGCCAATTCGATCCCCAAACGAAGATCTGTATCACCAGTTGCTATTATGATACGCATGTGGATCTCACTTTTATATCAACTGACGAATTCGCCTCACTATAGTATACAGGGGCGATTAATGGGAACAACGGGTCCCATCCAATTCACTATCTATACTTTATGCGAATCTCCGATTAATCAAAACTGTCATTAAACAGATTTTCCCCCTGTTATAAATACGTGTTTTTTACCTGGACAGATGTCCAGGTTTTCAGTAGATTCTTTGCCTTGGTTCAGTGTTCAGTGGAAACCAGTCCATTCTGCAGCGCCAGGCTGACGGCTTCCGTGCGGTTGTTGACCCCCAATTTTGATAGGATATTGCTGACATGAAAACGTACTGTACCGGGGCTGAGCGTTAGGATCTCAGCGATATCTTTATTTGTTTTTCCTTTAACGAGTAGCGCGAGGATCTCCCTCTCGCGATCTGTCAGATCCTGCCCCAGTGTCTTGGGCTTGCTGGCTGCCTCTACCAGTACCTGGGCTGCTGCGGAGGCTAGCGTTGTGCGGCCGCGGTGGGCGTCACGGATAGCCTGTGCCAGCTTTTCTGATTGCACATCTTTAAGCAAATAACTGATCGCGCCGGACTGGATGGCTTGCTCGATCAGTTCCTTCTCAGTGAAGCTGGTGAGGGCGATTACATGCACGGATGGGAATTCGGCGAGCAGTATTCGTGTGGCAGTCGGTCCATCCATGACAGGCATGACGATGTCCATCAGGATCACATCGGGTCGGACCTGATGGCAAACTGCCAGAGCTTGCTGTCCGTTGCTGGCTTCCCCCACCACTTCCAGATCATCATACATGGATAGGAATGATTTCAGACCGTCGCGCACCATCAGGTGGTCGTCAACGATCATCACACGGATTGGGGTTCGCTCAGTCATGGTGAGTCCTGCTTCCTCTCATAATTATACTGTGTCACCGTTGATATTGTCACTCTGAACGAAGAGAAGAGTCACTAACGTGCCAGGTGAGGGTAACTTGTGTACCCTGCCCTGGGGAGCTGATCACTTCCAAATCAGCGCCAACCTCCTCCGCTCTCTCGCTCATTATGCTCAATCCAAGCTTATCCTCAGGTACATCGTTCAGATCAAAACCACGCCCGTTGTCGCTGATGCTGAGCTTTACATGATCCGGATCGCTGCGCATATCAAGAAATACCTGGTTGGCTTCTGCATGCTTGGCGATGTTGTTGAACGATTCCTGGGCGATGCGGTAAATTGCGAGTTTTACATCGACAGGCGGATTGCTATCTCCCTGGATATTTACTTCAACCGGGATACGGGTCCGTCCAGTGAGTGCATCTCCCAATTGGACGATCAAGGTTTGCAGATCCGCCGCATCCAATGCTGAAGGGCGCAGCTCAAACAGCAGGGAGCGCATCTCTGCCAGCGCTCCACGCACAAGCTGGCGCAGCTTGGTCAAGTTTCGAAAACCTTCTTCAGGATTTCGCTCCCAGACGACCGGTAATGATTCAGCAATCAGGCTGGCAGCGTAGATCGTTTGCGTGACGGCGTCGTGCAGGTCACGCGCCAGGCGGCTGCGCTCCTCCGCTGCAGCGGTTTTCTTTTCCTGCCCTTGAATCCGGGCTATTTCTATCGTCCTGGATACATCATCTGCGATCGTTTCAACCAGGAGCACTTCATCCCTGGTAAAGCTTCTTCCAGGCTGGTCATGAGATACGACCAGAATACCGCTTACTGCCCCGATAATTCGTAAGGGTATCAGCATGATGCCCTGGATTTGGTGTTCCTGTAGGAAATCACGCACATCTGGTGGCGATGATAACGATCGGGGATCTGATATCACCAGACTCTCCCCTGTTGTCATTACATCATTGACTACCGGCAGGGTGCCCAACGAAATATCAAGGTTGGTGGGCTTGATAACACCACTTTCACGATCAAAACCCACCAGGACCATCAGTTCATCTTCTACATCTTCCTGCAGGATGATATGGGAATATCGGGCTTGATAATGCCCGCTAATGATCTCAGCGATACGTTGCAGAGCGACCGGCATATCCATAGCGGAGACCACCAATTGTCCTATCTGGTTAAGGACATTAAGGTCTGCTATTCTATGGTGTAACGCCTCTTCTACCTTTTTTCGCCTGGTAATGTCAGCAGAAAAAACAGCCAGGCTGGTGATAACCTCGTCCTCATCGATGATCGGGTACAGATTGTTGGCGTAGTGCTTTCCATCGCGCTCATCTTCCCAGCGAACTACCTGTTTCGAAGCTAGCGCTAACGGTGCCTTTTCCCGTCTAAGCTGGGCAAGCTCCTTATCAAACAAGTCAAAGGCGTTTTTACCCCTGGTCTGCTCCTTCTTCAACCCGAGCCGTTCTGCACCGATTTCATTGATTTCAAGGATGATACCTTCGGGACTGA
>JAUXFR010000040.1 GCA_030622805.1 Anaerolineae bacterium
GAGAGACCAGCGATCGATTGAATGACTTCGCTGAGATATTCCCCGATCGATTCAAGACCGTACCGGGCAATTATCCTGGTATGTCCACTAAATCGAAAAACGCCCGGAACTGGGGACATAGAGTAAGGTTTTGGGATGATTGGGAATGTATTCACGGTGATTTCTACCTATACTCGTAATGTTTGCGAAGTGTCTCATTATAATAGGAGCGGCTACCGTGCTGATCTAGAAGAATTATACCCAGCGTGAAAGAGCTAGTGACCTGTACCTTGATTATCATCACTGAATTAGCCTGAGCGTGATCTGGCAATCGTGGGAAGTACGGAGTCGCTCACGCCCATGTAAGCCAGAGTCGCTTCCAGGAATTCGAAGCCGGGTACCAGAATCATAAGTAAGAGAGTTCATTAACCCATCATAACTGGTTTGGCAGAATGATACATCCCCATTTTTAGGTATTTATTGATGATTAACAAAACTCTTTTTGCGAGGTTATAATTATGTCACCATGCCAAAAACACGCACTCAATACGTTTGCCAGGAATGTGGGCGCACCAGCCCCCGTGAACTGGGACGCTGCCCGGGCTGCGGAGCCTGGAACAGCATGCTGGAGGAGATCGTCCAGGCAGAGCTAAAGCTGGCCAAGCGTCACGCTGCGCGCGGCCTGGCTGGAATCTCCACTCCCAAACGTCTGGCAGAAATCGGCGAAGATATAGAAGAACGCATTCCGCTCTCGCTGGGTGAGTTCGCGCGTGTGCTTGGTGGCGGCGTAGTTCCTGGCTCAATTGTGCTTATCGGCGGTGATCCTGGCATCGGTAAGTCCACACTGCTGCTGCAGGTTGCCCTGGAAATGGCACGAGGGATCCGAGTGCTGTATGTGTCTGGTGAGGAGTCCGAGCGCCAGATCAAGATGCGCGCCACACGCTTGCTCCATTCGATCGAAGGCAGCCATTCCTCGATAATCCCCGATGAGCTTCTCCTGGTCACTGAAACCAACCTGAGCGCTATCCTGGAGCATGTCACGCGAGTAAAACCCAGGTTGCTGATCGTAGACTCCATTCAAACAACATACCTGCCGGAACTGGAGTCATCCGCTGGGTCGGTCACTCAGGTGCGGGAGAGCGCCTCCCGCCTGCGTGAGCTGGCCAAGTCGTCTGGTCTATCAGTCTTCCTGATCGGTCATGTCACCAAGGATGGCAATATCGCTGGACCACGCATCCTGGAGCATATCGTGGATACCGTACTCTACCTGGAAGGTGACCGCTTCCAGTCCTATCGTATGCTGCGTTCGGTAAAAAACCGTTTCGGCGCCACCTCGGAAGTAGGAGTGTTCGAAATGTGTGAGCGCGGCCTGATTGAGGTCGCAAACCCATCAGAGGCGTTCCTGGCGGAGCGCCTGGTCAATGCCCCCGGTTCAGCAATAGCTGTGACCATGGAGGGAACCCGACCAATTCTGGTGGAGGTGCAGGGGCTGACAAGCCCAACATCCTTTGGCAACCCGCGCCGCACACCCAACGGTGTCGATTTTAACCGCTTGCTGCTCACCGTTGCGGTGCTGACCCGCCGGGTAGGGCTGCGGTTGGGAGACCAGGACGTTTTTGTGAACGTGGTGGGCGGGCTGTCGATCAGCGAACCGGCCGCGGACCTGGCAGTTGCGGCTGCTATCACATCCTCGGTGCGCAACCGTCCGGTACGGGCTGATGCTGTGTTAATTGGCGAAGTCGGTCTGTCAGGCGAACTGCGTCTGGTTGGGCAAATGCCCGCCCGTCTGCGCGAAGCAGCCAAGCTGGGATTTAAGGACGCCATCGTACCGCGCCGCCTGCGTAAAGCTGAGCCCTGGCCCCAGGACATCAACATTATCGAAGTGCGTTCCCTGCGCCAGGCACTGGATCACGCTCTTCTGGCGGTGGATAACAGCGAGGGGGGATTAGGAGACCGGACTCCATAATGGAATTTAGTCGAGCTTTACCTAAGACCGATAGATTAACGCGGGTGTTATCAAAGATAAGTTTTGGCGCTCGCAGCGTCCCACTGGCGCTGCTGGTACTTTGCATCCTCGCCTACGGGTTCTTTATAAACAGACTGGGATTCTATTGGGATGATTGGCCATGGATATGGATGTCGCATATTGAAGGACCAGCGGGTATGCTCCAAATCGATCAGGCTTACCGTCCGCTCTCGGGTGTAATTTTATGGCTTGGCTCGCTGCTGGCGGGAAAATCTCCCCTCGCCTGGCAGATATTAAACCTGGTGTTCCGCTGGTGCACAGGACTGGCTCTCTGGTGGTCGTTGAGGATGATCTGGCCGAAGCATCTGGAACGTGCGGTTTGGATTGCTTTTTTATTCCTGGTGTATCCAGGGTTTGGACAGCAGTTTGTATCCGTAAACAGCAGCCGTCACATTTTACCCCTGGTCACCTTTTTTCTCTCGATCGGGTTCATGGTGTGGGCGATCAGGGAGAAACAGCGCTACTGGTTGTACACTACGGTCGCATTGCTCCTATCAATAATTTCATTGTTAGCGACGGATTATTATTTTGGTCTGGAGTTATCCAGACCAGTGATCCTGTGGTTTGTGGTCCGGTCTGACACAACCGGGGGCAAAGAAAGCTTAAAACGTACCCTTTTATATTGGCTGCCGTATTTAGGCGTTTTCGCACTATTGATTGGATGGCGTTATTTGTCCAGTCTCCAATCAATCTATCCAGTTCAAATTACCGATCAAGTTTCTAGACAACCGGTCGCAGCCGTTATTAATTCGGTCGACTCGGTAATACGACATGCCTATTCATCAACCTTAGCAGCCTGGTCAAAAGTATTTGATATTCCGGTCAGAGCAGATATTGGCTTAAAACGCTTGTTCTTATTCTGGTTGCTGGTAATTCTTTCTTTAATTTTTAGCATTTTCTACTTGTTGAAGCTGAAAAGAGACAGCACATCTACCCAAATTTGGAACCAGGCCGTTATTTTGGGCGTGTTTTCTCTCTTGACTGCAGGACTACCATTTTTAGCCGCGGATATCCCTATGGGGTTAGAATTTCCAAATGACCGGAGCACGCTCCCGATGATGTTCGGAGCCAGCCTGCTATTTGTGGGTCTGATCGATCTCTTGGCCCGTAAAAGGGAAATAAAAATATTCATTATTGCTTTCGCTGTCAGCCTGGCAACGGGGTCGCATGTACTGACTGCAATCTCTTACGAGAATGATTGGAATGTGCAGTCATCCTTTCTCAGACAGTTAACACAGCGTGCGCCCGATCTGAAACCCGGTACAGCAATTGTATACCAGTATACGCCGGCTTTGCAGGAAGTGCATTTCAGTGATAATTCGCTCACTGCCATATTGAACTGGGTATATGATCCTGATTTCAGCGGTCAGGAGCTTCCGTACTACCTGTATGATTTGAGATTACGTTCAGATCAGGTGATCAGTAATCTCGCAGATGGAATTCCCTTCCACTCTGAATATGGAGCCTATTTATTTTCCGGTTCCAGCGAAGATGTCCTGGTTGTGCAGTTTGCTTCACCCTGGTGCCTGCAGATTCTGCAGCCGCAGTATATGAGGCTTTATCCAAACCTGCCGTACTATCTGGATCGCTCGGTCAAATATTCCAACCTGGGAGTGATCGAATCGGGCACAAATACGCCAGCCGGGCTGCCTGACGAAGTATTCATCAGTGATCCGGATCCGAATTGGTGTTTTTACTACCAGCAGGCTGACCTGGCTCGCCAGCAGGGGGATTGGCACAAAGTTGCTGAAATCGGAGACCTGGCATTTCTGCTGGATGATCCTCCAAAACAACCCACGGAATATCTGCCGTATATCCAGGGTTATGGATACGTGGGGCGTTGGGATCGCGCTGCGGATCTGACACTTGAAGCGATCAGGGAAGACGAGCATTCACAACCGATTTTGTGCCTGGTTTGGGCAGATATGGAAGAAAACACCCTCGACACGATTGAAAAAGAACGAGGGATTGCCAGGGTCATGGAGCAAATGAAGTGCCGGGAGGGTGAGTGATTTGACCAGATCAGACCCCGTTTTTTATATCAATGCCATACCCATATATGGTGACCTGATCCTCTCTCCGATGGCTGGCTACTCAGACCAGCCGTTCCGTTCACTTTGCCGTGAGTTGGGTTCAGCGATGAGCTATACAGAGTTCATCAACGCCATTGAAATCGTGCAGAACCGCCGTCTCAGCATACGGCTGGAACAGCGGCTGGCTTACCTTCCGGAAGAACGACCGGTGGTCTTCCAGTTATTTGATAATGATCCGGACAGGCTTCTTCAGGCGGCATTAAAATTGCAGGCTTATAAACCGGATATCATCGACATCAATATGGGTTGTTCAGTACGAAGAGTCTCAGGACGGGGTGCGGGAGCTGGTCTGATGCGGACACCGCTCAAAATAGCCCGCATCTTCGATACATTGAATAAATCCCTGGAAGTACCGGTTACGGGCAAGATCCGCCTGGGATGGGATGATGAATGCCTCAACTACAGATTGATCGCCCGTATCATTGAGGAGAACGGCGGCTCTTTAATCGCAATTCATGGACGTACTAAAGCCCAAGGCTACGGCGGCGAAGCGAATTGGGACGCTATTGCCGAGGTCAAAGATGCGGTCTCAATCCCGGTAATCGGCAATGGAGATGTGCGAACGGTTGAGGATATTGAGCGTCTGGAATCACACACAAGATGCGATGGCGTAATGATCGGTCGTGCAGCGGTTGGAAACCCCTGGATATTCTCTCGCATCGATCGGATGCAGGTGCCTCATGTCCAGGTCCGCAGCACTATGCTCGATCACCTGCAACGGATGCTCTCTTTTTATGGTGAAGAGCGCGGGCTGGTGCTGTTCCGCAAGCACATCAATCGCTATCTGAGTCCCTATCCGCTTACCAAAGAGCAGCGCCTGAAAATCCTGACAGCCGACCATCCGCACGAGTTCGCTGATTTGTTGGACACGCAACTCGCTCGATAGATTTTACTATCTGCTTACCCCCAGTTTTTTTCATAGAATCACGTTCATCTTTTCCTGATCTGTAAATTGTATGGTTCACTCACTCTATCCTATTAAGAATCTATATAAATCTACATTGACCGGATTGTAATTTCTGGTAAATTTAGCGTTGGATTCATAGTACACTCAAACAAGCACCACATCATTAAAGGGAAAAGGCAATCAACATGTTTCGCCAGCGCGTTCAACTGGGATTGATCCACGTCGCCGTAGCTATGACTCTGGTTCCAATTAACAGCACACTTAACCGTATCATGATCAAAGAGCTGGCGTTGTCTGCAACACTGGTAGCGATGCTGGCTTCCTTGCCGTATCTTTTCTCCCCCATCCAGATGGCGATCGGGTCGTTTTCGGACCGCAACCCTATAATTGGATACCGCCGTACACCCTATATTGCACTCGGGCTTCTTCTATGCGTGCTGGGTGTGATTGTCGCACCGCGAGCAGCATATCTGATGTCAACCCATTGGTGGAAGGGTCTGATATTGGGGATTGTGTCCTTCGGCGCATGGGGAATGGGCTACAACTTCGCCTCGGTCTCATATCTCTCACTCGCTTCTGAACTTTCGGGCGCAAAGGGGCGTTCGCGCACGATTTCCGTGATGTTTTTTATGATGATCGTGGGTATTATTCTGACTGCTTTAGGTTTGAGCCGCTTATTGGAAACATATTCACCTGGCGTTTTGGAAAGAGCTTTCTTGATCGTCGCTGTGACAGCTTTCATCCTGGGAGTACTTGGCTTGATCGGCTTAGAACCGCGCGCGAAGGAGAAGCCTGAAGGCACAAAGGAGCGTATTCGAACGAGTTCCCAAGTACGTTTTATTATTGAGAATAAACAGGTCGCTCTGTTTTTCGTTTATTTGGTGATCATGTTAACGGCGATCCTGGGACAGGATATCCTGCTGGAACCCTTCGCCGCCGAAGCATTTGATATGTCTGTACAGCAGACCACAAGTATCACCGCTATCTGGGGCGTCTGCTTCTTGCTGTCTTTAGTTGCGGCTGGGGTATCAGAAGGACGGATTTCCAAGCGTACAGTAGCGATAGTCGGTGCCTGGGGAGCGATTTCTTCGTTTCTATTGATTGCCGGCAGCGCTTTGGCTGCCAATCAGGGCATCTTCTATCTCGGCGTAGTGCTATTGGGGTTATCAACTGGTCTGGCAACGGTCTCCAATCTGTCCCTGATGCTGGATATGACTATCGCTGGCAAGGTCGGTATGTTCATCGGCATCTGGGGCGTGGCCAATGCCCTGGCACGCCTGACCGGGAACGTAATGAGCGGCGTAGTGAGGGATATCGTCACGATCCTAACCCAAAATCCGGTATCCGGTTATATGGTAGTGTTTGTGATTGAGGCGCTATTGCTGGGTGTATCGCTGGTACTGCTGAGAGGCATCGATGTCCGCGCATTCCGCAAACAGGTGGAGGATCAACCCAATTTGATCGAGCGCGCAGCAATGGCGAATGATACATGATGAGGTGGTTTAATGTCTGGTGAGTGGTTGAGCCTGAGCGATGTGGCCGATATATTAGGTGTGCACCCCGGGACGGTCCGCAACTGGTCCAACCAGGGCTTGCTGCCGGTGCACCGCACCCAGGGTGGACATCGCCGCTACCGGCGCAGCGAAATCGAATTGTGGGTGCAGTCCAGGCAAGCGGAGCGTCCGGTTGACGCCCGGTTAGTTGTGCAGAACGCGCTGAGGAATACTCGCTTCCGCGTCAGTGAGGGACGGTTAGAGAACGAGCACTGGTACGGTAAACTTGATGATGAGGCGCGTAAGCAGTACCGACGCAGTGGTCGCAGCATGCTGCAGGGACTGATTAACTACCTCAATGCCAGAGATGCACATGCAGTTTCAGAAGCCCGGGGTTTGGGCTTCGAGTACGCCGCCCGCGGTTGGCGCTGTGGGCTGAACAGCGCAGAAGCTACCCGAGCCTTTTTGTTCTTCCGCAATGTACTGATCGAATCGATGCTGAATGTGTACGAAGCAGCTGCGGTTCAATCTCCTTATGCCTGGAGTGACATGTTTCGCAGGATGAACATATTTACGGATCAGATCCTAATCGTGCTTCTGGAGACCTATGATGCATATCAGCGATCTGAGTCATGAATAAACCGGGCAAACGCATTGCCCTTTCTTGGTGGTCCGAACGCCTGATCCCCGTCTTGTAGGTCATTCTGGTTTTAGTAATAATCGCATGCCTGGTACTTGAGCGTGGCTATGTTGATGGCTGCCTGGCTCTCTGGGAACGGTTTATTTGCTGGTCTGCACTGACCCTGATATATTTTTCGTAAATGAAGCGTGAGTGACTTATGCTTGCGTTTTCTTAATTTATTTCTGTAGTGGTAGAATGTGTTGGTTGTACCAAGGATAAATTTGGAGTAATAATGACAAATTCTGTATCAAAATCTCTACAAACATTAATGGACATTCCAGCGCTATCACGAGTCAGGCGCAACCATGGACTTGAGCATGCCACACTTCATGTGCTTGCGGAGCGTTGCCCCAGAACAAGCGTGGCTGGGCACTCTGATTTTAACGGTTTCTGGATCATTGGCGACGTATCTATTGAGGACATTTATGGTGCTGTTCGCACGGCATTGCAGCGGTTGCGGAGCGGTGAGCGAGAACTCGCTGTGCACCCAAATTGCGGTACTAACTTCGCCACCTCTGGCGTGGCTGCTGGTCTGGCGGCTTCGCTGGTCATGTTCGGAGCTGGTCGACGTTTGCGGGATAAATTGGAGCGAGTGCCGCTGGCGATTACCCTGGCAACCATCGCCCTGATAGCCGCCCAGCCCTTGGGTATGCGTATCCAGCGCCAGGTTACCACCTCCGGTGACCCGCAAGGGCTCGAAATTCTCGAGATCAAACCCACCAAACGGGGGCGTATCAACGCGTATCGCATCGTTACCACAGGCTGATTCGCCCATGTCGAAGCCTGTACCGGTTGTCTACATCCTGCATGGGGATGACGAATACGCGATAAACTGTTTTATTGATGAGATCGAGACCAGGTTGGGTGATCCTGCTGCGGCGATGATGAACATCACCCGTCTGGACGGACGTTCGCTTCAGCTTGAAGAGCTTCGCTCTGTAGTAAACGCTGTGCCATTTTTAACCCGGCGACGTTTGGTGGTGCTCACCCACCCGCGTGCTCGATTAAACAGCCCGGCTGAACGCGAGAAATTTATTTCACTTTTAGAGCAAATCCCTCAGTCCACGGCATTAATACTTGTGGAAAATCATCCATTGACGAGTGAACGAGACAAGCGGCGCGGTGAAATTCACTGGTTGGAAGCATGGGCAGGGGGGAATAAGGAGCTGGCATTTGTCCGTGTATTCCATCTGCCAAAGGGTGGTGCCATGGGACGCTGGATTCAGGAGCAGGCTCAGTCAACGGGAGGCAGTTTTACGCCTCAGGCTGCGGTATTACTAGCCAGTCTGGTTGGAGAAGATACGCGGCTCGTAGATCAAGAAATCCAAAAATTGCTGGCTTATGTTAATTATATGCGTCCAGTTGAACCGGAAGATGTGGAAAAGCTGACCGCTGTCGTTGCGCAGGGGGATATTTTTGCCATGGTGGATGCGCTTGGGAATCAGGACGGAAAGAGCGCGATTGGAATGCTGCATCGTCTGC
>JAUXFR010000128.1 GCA_030622805.1 Anaerolineae bacterium
GTCCGAGCGAGTGTTGATCAGCGAGTCATCGCGCTTGCGCGCCTGCCCGAATAGAGACCAGGTGATTGCGTCCAGCAGTGATGATTTCCCTGCTCCATTTGCCCCAGCAATGCAGGCGAGATCGAAAGGGGTGAAATCCAGTTCGACGGGGTCCTGGTACGAAAGAAAGCCGGAGATCGAGAGATGGATTGGGATCATGGGTAGAGTGATTAGGGATTAGTCAATTAGGGATTAGGTGATTGGGTGGGAAAAGAAAGGGTTTGTACACGGGTTTCTAAGATTCGCACAGATTATTATTCGCTGACTGCAACTGACAACTGACAACCGTTAACTGTTAACTGATATCGTGATTGGGTAATTATATCGCAGGTAGAGGAGCTTGGGAGAGGGGGAGGAAAAATTGTGAATAGTTAATTGTTAATTGTGAACCCCCACTCAACATCTTCGCAGCTCTTGAGAATGTCCATCTCCTCATCGGATCAGTATCTTTCTGCGCCAAAGGCGTTGTTCAGCAGCACCTGGAGTTTATTGTGCAGGACCGAATAGGAAAAATAATGCAGTGCGAGTTTATAGTTGTGGTTGCACATCTCTTCTGCCAGGCTCGGGTTCAATAAGACTTCTCTGGTCTTAGCGACCGTCTCATCTGTTATGTAATTATCGAACTCGATCACCTGAAAGCCTTTTGGTCTGATATCAGTGGCATAGATGGCGTAATTGTTCACTACGATGGGTTTGAGGAAGTACAGCGCTTCAAGGAAAGCATTGCCAAAACCCTCGACCATCGATGGATAGGTCACCAGGTCAGCATGTGGGTACACATCCCACAGGCTGTATTTCTTACGACCATCCTCCGTGGTACCGCGCTTTTCGTCGAAGATATCAGAAGCGAACAGTGCCCTGACTCCCATTAAGTCAGCATACTCCCGCAAGCGTTTTTCGTAGGCATAGCCATCATCTCCTGCAGCATGTGATATCACCAGCCGGGCTTTCAATCCCAAACGGCTGACGAGTTCGATAGCATGCTCAATTCCTTTACGCTGGACAATACGAGTTGGCTGTAGGATGAAGTATTCGTCGGGCTCAAGCCCGAGCGCCTCACGTATATCTGAAGAAAAATCGTCGGGGTCCGGGGCTGGTTTCTCAAATTCCATTACATTGGGGATGATGGTAGAGCTCACGCCAACACGACGTGCCAGTTGGTGGCTGGCAGAGGTGTTGATCACCACGTGTTGAATAGTCGGCAGATTCGGTGGAACAGCCATGGAAATGTAATCCTGAATCGAGTTGACCAGCAGGGCTTTGCGTTCCCAGGTGAAATCGTGATGGTGGGCAATCACGGGAATACGGCTCTCAGCGATCAGTTCGGTTAAGGCTACCGATAAGGGGATATTTTGCGGGAACGAAAGCAGGTTTTGCGGGATCAGCAGGTCAAGGTCAAACTTCTGCATAAATTCCTCCAGGCATGCCCGGAAGAACACACGTTTCTCGTGCAACCAGCGGGTATCATCTGCTGTCCGTATATTTGAGACGAAAAATTGGAAATATCGTTCTCTGATTTCAGGGTGGAGGAAATGCGCTTCTGGCACAACCATAGAACGTCCCGCTGGGCGGTCCGATAGTCCAGAAAAATAATAACAGGTGTGCCCCATGCGCTCCAGCACCTCCGCCCATTTGGACGTTTCAAGCGAAACGCCATCTGTTCCTGCAAAGCGGAAGGAAATGAAACCGATGTTTAAGGATTCTCGTCGGGAGTTTTTATGCACCATGATTTTCTCTCTATTACATTAAATCGTTTATGTTTTCTGCCAGCCTGCTGTTGATTGGATGGCTCCTGAAGTGTTGGGTCATAACGTTGAGACGAACACAAGATAGTGAATACGTGACCGATGAGCGATAGTTTAAGGATCAGTGGATACTAACATCCTGAAGTAATCCAGGAAACGCTCGAATTGAGTCTCTTTGTCGAAACTCTCAGTCATAAGTTCACGGGCATTACCGCTCATACGCTTGTACGCAGTCGAATCCGCCCAGAGGGTGTAAATCGCATCGGCTAATTGATCGCTGTTCCCAGGATCCACCATGTATCCGGTTTCGCCATCAGTCACAACCTCCGGCACACCGCCCAAATTTGTGGAGACCACCGGTATTCCCATAGACATTGATTCTAGTAATACGTTGGGCAGCCCTTCCTTATAGAGACTGGGCAATACTGTGACATCAATCCGTTCGAAAACGATGTCAGGCTGGCGGGTGAATGGATAGAAAGAGACATGGTTATCAATGCCCATACCGAGAACCATCTCCATAAGTTTTTCTTCATCCGGTCCATCACCTACCAGCATCAAGTGAGCCTCAGGCAGCGGTCCACTGATCAACCTGGAAAGGGCTTCAAACAGGATTGGATGCCCTTTGCGATGCTCGAACGAGCCAACACTCCCCAGGATCGGCGCGGCATTTTCCGGGAGCGGGTAGCGTATGTGTGACTCAGCTCGTCCTTCAGTTGTTGGTGTGAAGCGACGCACATCCGTACCTTGATAGATCATGGCGATCTTTTCAGCACGTATTCTGTAGGTATTTATCAGATATTGTCGGGTGAATTCAGCAATGGTTATAACCGATGAGCGGATTGTACCGTCAGGGAGGTAATACTCACGCTTGTATTCTGGCACAATCGTGCCAGTCTTTGGTATCAGGTGCGTCTTTAATTCGCCCTGTTTGATGCAGCGAGCAGCGAAAACCGAACAATGGAATCCGTGTCTGGGCGGGTGGACGGTGCAGATAGCGACATCACAGTCGCGCAGAGCGGTCGTCCAGATCTTTTGGTGACGCTCATCTTCATTAACCACATCATCCCAGTCATAGGTCACAACTCGTACATTCGTACCGGCTAATTGGGCTGCCATCCAACTTCTCTCCGGAGCGAGTAAAGTGATCTCTTCCCCGTGATCCAGAAAATTTTTGGCCGCTTCTGTGACCCATATTTGGGTTCCTCCGTGGAGGGGAGTATCCTCAATAAAACAGATATGCACTTGATCCTCCTATTTCTGCAGCTGCTGCGGGGCTTCCATACACATGCTCGCCGCAGGGGAACTGTCTGCAATGGTTACTTGATTCTCCTCAGATGGTCCAGGAGCTCTCTAAATGTTTCCCTGAGTGCTGCGATGCGGTAGCGGGAACGGACTGCCTCTTTATTGTGTTGATTTCGTTCCTGGTTCAATTCTGGATGGAGCAGCAAGTTCGTTACCTCATCCAGGGTGGATTCTGAGAAATCCCCCTCCGGGAACAGCGTATAGCGGATTTGTTGTTCCGACGATAAACCCTCACCAACAACATCAGCAAATGCCTCCTCTGGAGTATACCGGCTGCAAATGATGGGTACTCCGCAGGCGCTGGACTCAATGATTGGCAGGCCGCGCCCCTCTGCCTCGCTGGGGAATACGATCACGGTCGCCATCCGGTAGATGTCTTCAATGGATAAGCGGCTGAAATTATTTGCCTGCAGCGAGAGGTGGTCTTCGTAGCCGACCGACAATGCCAGGAAGATCCTGTCTGAGATGGAAGCTGGTACAGATTGGATGACTTCAACGTATGCCTGCAGAACTCGCTCATGATCCGCCTGATGTTCGATTGGCGTTGGACCAGTGATGTGTAACACTAATTGGACAGCCTCATTTTTCTCAAATGCATCCCGGAATTGCTGGTGTTGAAGGAGAGCCTTGATTAAATAAAGATCTCTTTCAATGCGTTTACGAGCCACAATGCGGGTAGCCTGAAGCATGTATATCAAGCCTTCTGTTGTGGGATCCAATGTTAGCCCCGCCCTTGCACCGAGGACGCGTGGCGTTTGATCCTTCATCCATGCACTCAAGCTTACAATATGTGCATCAATGGGAATGGGATGTATGATTGACTCCCCTCCCGAAAGAATGTGACCCATGCGTAGACGGGCCAGTTTGACATCTTCTTGTGTATAACTCTCGAAGAATTCATTGCTGACGCACGTGGAAAGTTCGAATACCTGATCCTCCGGGAAACCGTATTGATGGATCAGTATTCCCGATTGGATCCTGTTGATGTTTACCTGCAGCCACCTGCGACCGTTCCAGGGGTACATTGACTCGAACAAAGAGAAAAATGGCTCATTATCAACGTTGCGAAAGAAATGATCGCGTATCCCTGGTGGATCTCCGGGCTCCCTTTTGGATGCCGGTTTACCCCCATCCCAGTAGAAATCATGGTTAGAGTTGATAACGTAAATACCCATCGCCTCGGTTACGAAAATGAGGGCTAACGTCAGTGCCAGGTTCCCGGGATTGGAGGCAATGTTTATTGGGATGAGCAGGGAAATATCGTTATCTGCCAGGTAGCCGCCCAATTGCTCGGCAATCGAAACTGCTTGCCTGTAGATTTCAACAGCAAGTGTGTTGGATACGCTGCTGCCTTCAGGCATGTCGTTATAGAACAACGCTGCAAACCATTTGCCGTCATCCCACTTATCCCAACCGTTGATCCCCCGTATCCTGAACCGCTGCCAGTCACTCTCCAGCACAGAGTCCGCCTGGGAGTAAAAATCACCTCCAATAAAATGAATGGCACCAGAACTCTGACCTTCGAACAGGGTTTCCAGGGACTGGGCGTATTTAGCAAACTCGATAGACACGCCGTCGATACCATAATCAAAAGTAATAAAAGCCGTGCCCCTGCTCGCGAGCTGGAGAAATTCGCCTTTCCCCATTGGAGAGGACAAAGGGACACTGTCTTTTATCCGTAGTAATATGCTGTTTATATCTTTCCAGTTGGATGGAAAAGATGTACTGAGGGTATCGATCATTCCCCCGTACAACTCTTTTTTATTCGCTAAGGTCATAGTTTCATATTTCGTATATTGGAGGTGGTGGTATGCTTAATATACACGGAATGGCAATATTATACTTTGTTTTGCTGTGAGGAAGGGGTAGGGAGAAGGGGGTAGGGGGTAAGGGATAGGGGATAGGGGGAAGATGAATAATGAA
>JAUXFR010000118.1 GCA_030622805.1 Anaerolineae bacterium
GCCAACGAACCCCAGGCAAACAGGGACCCAATTACCGGGTCCGGTTGATGGTGCACCTGCCGGAAGAACACGTTCATAAAGGGCATGATCAAACCAGCGCCGATGGAAGTAAGCAGCATCGGCAGGATCAGTTTGGTCAGTTTGACAGGGTTCTTGGCAGCATAACTGATGGGGGCAAACACAGATCTCTCTGATGCGTCGGTCCTGGGTGTACGCAGCAAAACAAGCGGGATGACAGCCACCAATAAAGTCACCCCTACAAGCAGCAAGGCACCAGCGTAAGCTTCACTGGTGGTCGGTGCTACCCCCCGCGCGTTCGCTACCCAGGTAGGCAGGTAACCACCGATCCAGTTACCCGCCGATGCAGACGCCATCTGAATCCCCATGCTGAAGCTGAACAGATACGTACGCTCTTTTGCCCCGCTGTTCTCCATCATAAATGGCGCCCGGGTTACAGCGCCCAACGACTGACCAAAACCGGACATCATATTAGCAGCGTACAACACCCACGTGCTGGGCCAAAGCACCATCATCACCACAGAAAAGCTGACGATGACCCCCGAGGATAACAGGGAAATCTTGCGCCCCAATATGTCTGCCAGGTATCCGACGGGAAGAGCCACCAACAACGCTGTCAGGCTGCTTACAGTGACCAGCCTGCCTAAAAGGGCTTCATCGTAACCCAGACTAAGCGCATAGAAGTTGAACAGCAGCCTGAACACGCCGATTGCCGCCCCCGTAATAACCACATAAATTAAATACAGGCGCGCATTTTTTGTGAATAACTTTATGTACTCGGCGTAATCGCTGACAAATCGATATACACCCTTGAATTGGGCAGCGATCATAAATTCTGTAATGACCTCATTCTTCGTCGACGCTAGCCAGGAATACGTTTATCCTGGTACAAAGTTCTTCGATCGTCTCCAGGCGCGCCGTGTAGCGGCTTTCGTGTTCCTTCCCAACCGTCATATGAACCAATCCAGCCAGACGCAGCGATCGTAGATGGTGTGTTACCGTGGGGGCACGCAGCCTCAGCCGGCGCGCCAGGTCTGCCGGGCTCAAATTCTCACGATTCAGGTAGCGAAGGATGCGAAGGCGCGTGGGATCAGAGAGCGCCTTAAGACCCAACAAAATGGAATCGGGTACCTGTTCTCCCGGTACAACCGACATATCCTCCGGGCGGAAACCAAATACAATTAACATGGCATGCTGCGAAACGAGGGAGAAATAGATCAGCGGCTGAATCCAGAATGAGGGCACAAAGATAATTTCCGGTTTGTCCAGAGGTTCCTCAAAACGGATACCGTGTGATAATTCTTCGATCAGTTCTATCAATGGAAGACGCTCAGCCAGATCTTTTGCGCTCTGCAGCCCTTTCTGGATCGCAGGACCAATTCTGCGCTGTTCTTCAGCGTAGAATGCGTTGTAATATGCCTGAAGTGCGGAGAGGTAATGCTCTCCAAACTCAGCCGCGTTAGCCCAGGCATCCAGCGTGTCCGCCAGTTCTTTTGGGCGCGGCTTTTCTTTCCCTTTCTCCCGGTAGATTTTTCGAAGAGCTTCTAGGTCCTGATCTTCCCACACACCTCGCTCGGCAATATTGTTCAGGAAAGACTGTATCTTTTCGGGCGCTAAGTCACAAAAAGACAGCTCCTGGAGGCGTTCCCCTGCCGGTATCTGTCGTAAAGCCCACAGTGCTGTCTCCGCATCTTTCGGTTCAGGCAGCGAGTATATCCAGCACAGCGGCACATAAAATAGTTTCTGTGCAGTTGCCAGGACTTTTCTATCTTCCGCATTCAATCTCGAACGAACGCCAGCAGCCCATGAAGCGCGCAGGCCAAACTTCTCAGGCAGGTGCAGCACGTACAGGCTGAAGAACAGATCATACGCTGTCCCGACATCCCAGCTTATGCGCGGCTCGGCGGAGAGGGGCTCGCCAGACTTGTTGGAAGCCTGGCGAGCATCTTCGGACGCTGCCTCCCCGGTTTCATCTGAGGTGGAATTTTTTGTAAGTGGTTTGTTTTCGCTCATGCGCTACCTCCCGACGGTATTTGCTCGCAGCACCTGGCTCTCGCAGCAGTGTGAATATGCGCTGCCACTGCGAACTCGTTTACCGGTGTGGATCAACCAATCACCAAGATGCAGCAATAAATAATCCCAACGGGTAGGCACGCTAGATGTGATCGGAACGGGCTGCCGACTCTCAGATTCTGGCGCCAGGCCATCCCTTTCACGCGCTTCTTCGATTTGAAGGCTGGTTAGTATTGGGTAGAACATGGTTTCCTCCTGTAAAAATCTTATGACCCTTAGACGACCGTCTTGCTTAGACAAACAACTATATTAGATATATATCTAATTAGATAATAATCTAATATTTCGTTTTTGTCAAGAGACTCTATGAGAATTTTTGATGTATAATATCCGGCAGGTTTCCCTCAATCAATCAAGGGCACTTTTACTTTACCATTCATGCGTGGTTAAGAGACATCACATTTACCATCGATAACTCACGCTCTGCTAAATTAATCATGTTCGATCTTGAAACCCTTATTAGAAGACTTGGAAATGTCCCTCACTTCAAAGGTCTTCCCGAAACAGCCCTCAAAGAGATTGTAATCTCTGGGCAAATACTGAGATATTCTGCTGATTCGAGTATCTTTTCTGAAGGAACTCCGTGTTCAGGCCTATTCGTATTATTTACAGGACGAGTGCACCTGTGCAAACTCGGTGTGCAGGGTCAAGAGACGATCATCGCGGTGATAAACCCGGTGATCATGTTTAACGAGGTGACTGTGATCGATGGAGGTTTAAATCCTGTCACAGCAATCGCCGTTGAAGACTGCATCACCTGGCAAATAGGCTGCGAGCGTTTTCAAATGCTGATGGAACGCTATCCACGGATGGGAACAGGTTTATTGCGTGTTATGGCAACACGCAACAGGCTGATGCTCTCACACATTGAGGACTTAATCAGCCGCCCAATCCTGGCGCGTGTCGCAAAATCGCTGCTGGATTTGAGTCAATCGGGTCACAAGGCGATAAATCGCCACCGGCATTCAAACAAGGAAATCGCTTCTCGGGTTGCCACCGTCCACGAGGCTGTCAGCCGTTCGATTAAATCACTGCAGGATTCAGGCGCCATTGAGTATTCGCGCGACGAAATCACTGTCATTTCAATTGAGCGATTGGCAGAACTGGCTCAAATAAGACCTCTGGAGCTCGAGCCTGACGCATAAAATTTAACTCCGATTACAGCATAAGCAATACGAGCAGAACACTTTGATGTGTCCTGCTCGTTTCCTTTCTGCTCTGGTCGACTTAATACAACCAGGAGATCACTCCTCAGCCATCGACCAACCCCCTACAACTTTAACTTCCAAGCAGCTTTAACTTAAGCGATTTAATTTCTTCTGCGAACAATCTAAAGATTACGCGCAAAACCAAGAACAATCCACCGATTGTTAAGACGCTACCGACTATATTGATAGGCAGCTGCAGCACGTATACCAGGTTTCTACCTTCAAACATGTGCGAGGGTCCTGCCCAGATTGGCATGGTCAGCGTGACGACGCCCACAACGATGGCAGCCATACCTGAGGCTAATTCTTTATCGGAGGTATCGTTGGTCTTCGTAAAATTAACCCGTTCTCGCAACCCCGGTATCCCGAGGATCAGGAAGTAAATCAGGGTGATTAGATTTAACATGAAGACTACAATAATCGGTACCACTGCCTCGAGGTAATACCAGGAGGCATATACATGGATGCCGTTCCAGATGCTGCCAACGACTAACAGATTTACGGCGTTGTGGTAACCATTCACCTTCCCGCGCACCAGCTGCACCGTCACCACTATACCTGCTATGCCAATCGCCAATGTCAACACAACAAATAACTGCCACAGCCACTGGACGTCATAAGGATTAATTATTTTCCAGTACGGTGGATAATTTTTTGTGAGGAAAGCAGCGCACGTGGTGCCGCCGCCCCCAAAAATGTTCATCGCGGTGGTTAAACCCATTAAAACAATAGCGATAACGCGTAAGATTTTACCCAACTTATCGTTCATAGCAATCCATTCTCCTTCGTAAATACCTGCTCGCTAAATAACGCCTAATAACAGTATATTTCAAGTCATGGCGCTGGTGACACGGTATCCACCAATCCCCAGGGGTTGCCAGCAAAGTGACAGCGTTCGCAGGGTGCCTCCAAAACAGTGTTGTGCGAAGTGAAGGGAATCACTGATGCCTCCCCTTCCGGAGAAAGCACAGTAAAGAAGGTCATCCATAATCCCGATTCTTCGACAGGACCGACCTCCAGCCCATCCGCGTCGTGACAGGCAACACAGGATACCGCTTGATGATCCTCATCGTGCCCCGGAATAGGTGAGGCGGGATCTATCACGTCATCGTGACACCCGGCAGCAGTGCACGAGGCAACCGTGTCGTGTGCATCGTGGCACTGTGTACATTCGTAATCCGCGTGAGCGCCACCTAATGTTGAAAGTGCGTGATCAGGAAGATCAATTTCATTATGGCATTTTAGACACAGCTCGGTCGGTGTGTCAACATCAGCGTATTCCCCTAATTGTGCGATTTCCAACCAGGCATACGCCGGATCGAGGTTGCCCCGCCTGTCCTCTTCGTGGCAGACTCTACAGGGTATGTGCTCCCATTCGCTTTCCGGGATCAGCGGGGGTGGATCCGTTAATTCAAATTTGCAAGTTAAGCAAGCCGCCGGGACATCATCCATAGACGGAATCCAGTTCACCGGTGCGTGACACCGGGCGCAGGTGCTGTTCGCCCCCTCCTCATTCAGCACGAAAGAATCAGCATGCTGGCTGGATTCCCACGCCACCTGGATATCTATTAGATCCGCTTCAGGGTCAGTCCTGGACTCATCTTCAATTTCTTGTTCTCCAGGATCCTGTCCTTCAGTTTCCGATGACGAACCTTCATTATCAGTAGATGCGTCAGTAGACGTGTCATTAGACGCTTCGTCCGTCTGGTTACCAGGTTGGGTCTGTTCATCCTGGGCTGGTGTTGATCCAACGGTCGTTGGGGGAATCTCAGAATCTGCGGATTGGCAGGCGCTGATCAGGCACACAAACAGCACAGCCACCAGGATCAGACCAATCCACCCCAATGCCGGCTGGCTGAGGGGATTTTTAGTTGATTTTATAAGTCTATACATATATTTGCTCTTGGATGTTTATTACGATTGTTCGCTCCATTAAGATAGTGGGGTGAGGTATTCTCACCCCACTATCATGGCCCTCCCTCGTCTTTGTGTTTTACATCACGAGGTAGAGACATTCTCATCTAATGTGGGTTGTTAATATTCTTATTTGCAGCTAATTTTTACTCCTACTAGGGTGCCTCACCCTCGCCTTCCTCCTCTGGAATCTGA
>JAUXFR010000155.1 GCA_030622805.1 Anaerolineae bacterium
GCCGACACCGACGACTTTTATTCGGGCGAAGGATTCAAGTTGATTGGGATTTTGTTGTGTTGACATTGCTGCCTCCTGATTGAATATAATTTGCTTTGATAAATATATTTTATTAGTGGGTCCGTTCCTGACTTCGAACCTTTTTTGCTATCTGATGGTTGACAACCCGATTGGTTATCCTTATGGAAATAGACGCCAGATGAAATCCTTTACTCTGTCCCAGTTCGTATCACCTCCTTCTTTATATAGATCTATTGGACGCTGCACTCCCTGTGGTGTAAATTCGTTCATCAACAATGCCCAGCGCAGCAAACCCACACTGGTTGAATAAGCAGGCGAGTCAAGTCGATCCTTCATGCCCAGCAGTTTCTCTGGTTTACCGATCCGTACCGGTACACCAAGTACACTGCTGGCGACTTCTTTGATCCCGGGCAGGTTGCTTGTTCCGCCGGTGAGCACCATGCCAGCCGGCAGCAGCCCGTCGTATCCGGAGCGTTTGATCTCCTGCACCACCAGGCTGAAAATCTCATCAACCCGGGCATTGATGATATGGATCAAATCCTGCCGTCTGATCTGCACGGCTTTTTGTTCCCCAAAGGATCGCACGTTAAATGATTCCGGGTGTTCACCTTCTGTTGTCGAAGCGCGCCCATGCTGAATTTTTATATCTTCTGCCTGAGCCATCGGCAGGCGCAAACCATGTGCAATATCGGATGTAATCAGGTTTCCACCAATTCCCAGAACCGAGGTATGCCAGACATCACCCTCAATGTAAATCGCCATGTCTGTTGTACCGCCACCGATGTCACAAACCACGACACCCATATGCTGTTCGGTCTCGTTCAGAACGATCTCACCGGATGCGAGCGGGTTGAGTACAAATTGGGACACCTCCACATCAGCAGCAGCGACACACTTACGGATGTTTTCCACGCTGGTCTCGGATGCGGTGATGATGTGGGTCTCGACCTCCAGGCGGTAGCCATGCATCCCGATTGGCATGCGGATTCCATCCTGCCCATCGACGTTGAAACCGCGCTGGATGACGTGAATGATCTCACGGTTGTGCGGTATTGCCACTGCCCGGGCGGCATCCACGGCTCGTCCCACATCGTCCTCGTCGATCACCCGACCGATCACACCAACCACACCGCGGCTGTTAACTGACGAGACATCCGATCCAGCCAGGCTGACCAGCGCGGAGGCGATCTCCATGCCGGACGTGCGCTCTGCTTTGTCAATCGACCGGATAACAGCCTGTGTGGCAGCTTCCAGATCGACGACGACACCCTTTTTGATCCCCCTTGCGGGTTCGATTCCAACTCCGAGGATGCGAAGTTTCCCCGGAGATACCTCACGACCTACGAGTGTGCAAATCTTTGTGGTCCCAATATCAATTCCAACAACAATCAATTCTTCCATAATCTTTTACCAATTGATTAACAGTTTCACCTGTCGGGCAGTTTATTCTCCCATCCGGTAATAGGGTGCATGCACAAATTCAACGCTGATCAGCGCTGGACGAATGCCGTCGTACTCCAGTTTAGCGACGATCGCCTCGTAGACATTAATTTTTATGTCAATATCGGTTGTGTCTCCGAAATAAACAATCCAGCCGCGTGGGTCCTCCCAACCCAGCCCATGGCGTTCGCTGTATACCAGCGGTTTCTTTTCGGGTGCACGTTTTGCCAGGGTCAATACAGCCGACAACATGCTGTCCGAGAGGAATGGTTTTGCCTCTCCGAAAATGGTCTGTTCAGCTACCTCTGGCTCTTCTTCCTTTTGTTCAAGTATTGATTCCACTTCAACAATCGCCGGTATAGGTGGAGAATTAAAAGCCCGAACGACCGTAGCGGGGTTGTTTGGATTATCGTTCCGGGCAGGAAATGCCCATCCATTCCCATCGACCAGTTGGGTGCGGTTGTCCTGAATCCAGGTGATAACGGGATGGCGTTCCGCTACTGTGATCACAACCAGATTCGGCAGCCCCACTTCGACCTCTACCGTGGAGAACTCGGGGAACATTTCCAATAAGTTCTCTTCCAACCGGTTGGGGTTCAGGGTGAAAATGGGCTCACCCGCGATATCCAGAGCAGTGTTCACCGTGTATTCGGACATGCGCCGCAGACCGTGAATTTCAGCAGCCCCAACGCGGAAAGAGGGGGATGAGTAGAAGTAGTAAAGCGCGAACAACAGCACGATCGCTGCCAGCATCGATACCCAACGCCAGCCGATGTTGACAACCGGAATGGATGGAAGCTGGATTGTGGCGCCCGGAGCGTTCAACGCCAGGTCGAACCGCCGTCGTTGCCGCCTGCCTCGGTGAAGTTTTGGCATGGCGCTGCTTGTGCTGGCATAGCGAGTCAGGACGGGAACCGATGAGCGGGACTTCTGCTTGCTTATCCGCTTTTTCGTGCCCGAGGTGCCCTTACGGGTGCGGCTTGTATTCGTTTGAGTCCTTCTCTGGCGCTTCTGACTCGAACGTTTGAAAACACCGCTCCAGTTCGCCATGCTCAGTCCGGCCTCCTTTTTCGATGCACCGTACGATCGCGGTCGGCTTTCCTTGATAATGCCAGTTCAATCAGGCGCTCTATCAGCCCGGGATAGGGTAATCCGCTCGCTTCCCACAGTTTGGGATACATGGATATCCCGGTAAAACCGGGGATGGTGTTGACTTCATTGATGTAAACGCCTGCGCCCTGTGTATGGTCTGGCTCGTCTTTGTCGACCAGGAAATCCACACGCGCCATTCCTGCGCAGTCGATACTTTTGTAAGCTCGTACTGCCAGTTCGCGGATGTGTGTCGTCATTTCATCTGAAAGCGGAGCCGGGATCAGCAGCCCCGAAGTGCCGTCGATGTACTTTGATTCATAGGAGTAGAACTCGCGGCTGGGCAGGACTTCTCCGGGAACTGAAGCTTCCGGGTTATCATTGCCCAACACGCTGACTTCGATTTCACGAGCATTAATGCCGCGTTCGATCACCAGGCGGCGATCGAATTGCGCTGCTTCCATCAGCCCTTCGACCAGGTCTGCGCGGCTGTGGCACTTTGTAATGCCTACGGAGGAGCCCAGGTTTGCGGGTTTGGTAAAAAGCGGGTAAGGAGCCAGCTCCTCCGCCCGGACCAGGATAGATTCAGGATCCTTTTCAAGTTCACTGCGCAGTACGACGATTGATTCGACCACCGGGATACCGTTGGCGATCATAATGTCCTTGAAAATCCCTTTATCCATCCCAACGGCAGATCCAACAACACCCGCACCTGCGTAAGCCAGGTCCGCTAACTCGAGCAGCCCCTGAAGCGTGCCATCCTCGCCAAACGTACCATGAAGCATGGGTATTACGACATCCAGATCAGCCAGTTTCTCGAGAGCCATTTGATGGTCCGATTGGATGGCGTACAGACCAGGCTGGGTCGGGTCAGGCAGGATCGTAACCGCTGTCAGTCCGTGGACGTCCTCACTGAAGTCTCCGGCAGACATCATGTCCAGTGCATTCTTGCCGGACAGCCAGGTACCACTCTGGGTGATTCCGATCTGATGAACCTCGTACATTTCCTTATCGAGAGCGTTAAGCACGGTGCGCGCCGACATCAAGGAGACTTTATGCTCTCCTGACCGTCCGCCGAATATCAAACCTATGCGCAATCTACCTTTATGCTCGCTCATATTCTTAATTCACCTGCTCCCCAATAATTTCGATCTCCAGTTCCAGGTCTATGCCGAATTCCTTTTTCACCTGTGTTCGTGCCTCATCGATCAACGCCAGCACGTCGGACGCTGTGGCTTTGCCCAGATTTATGAAGAAGTTGGCATGCAGCGGGCTGATCTGCGCATCTCCCACACGTGCTCCTTTCAAACCAACCGCTTCGATCAGCCGCCCGGCGTAGTCTCCGGGTGGGTTTTTGAACATCGAACCCATGCTGGCGCCCGGTGGCTGCGTTTCCCGGCGGTAGGATGCAAATTTTTCCATCCGGGTCAGGACCTGCTGCGGTGTGCTGGGTTCCAACCGTAAGCGTGCCGAAAGCACAATTGCAGTGGGTTGTCCGTTTCCGCTATCATGTGACGCGCTGAACTGCTGCTTCAATCTGCTGCTGCGATATTGGTATTGGAAATCTTCTACCGTCCAAATCTCTGTCTCGGGTTCCGCAGATCCAATTGTTCCTTTATTGTGCAAGATTTCTGCCAGAATCAGGCAGCCAGCAATATTGCTGCCATGGGCGCCGGCGTTGCCAACAACCGCACCGCCGAGGGTTCCCGGGATGCCAGCAGCCCATTCAAGACCGCCTAGCCCGCGCTGTCCTGCCTGCCGGGCGATCAGACCGAAGTTCGTACCGGATTCGGCCCATACGCTGACGGGTTCGGTCTCTTCATCAAATTCGATGCTGCGCGCCCGGTTGACGATGACCCCCCCTCGTACACCGTCATCACAGACCAGTACGTTTGACCCCGCTCCCAACAGGGTAAACGGCAGCGTGGTATTCCACAACGAGATTACCGCTTCGGCGAGCTCGTCGGATGTTTGCACTTCCAATAAGGCATCTGCCGGACCGCCGATCTGTGCTGCCGTGTAGCGAGCCAGCGGGACATCGAATTTCAAACGCTCGCCGTACGCTTCGAGCAGTGTTCGGTATTTTTCGCTTTTACC
>JAUXFR010000048.1 GCA_030622805.1 Anaerolineae bacterium
CCTGCTGGCTCTAGTACATGAACCGTTTCATCCGCCAGCCAGGCAACATAACGCAACGCCTGGCGGATATCTTCCTCTTCCAGATATGGATAATCCACCAAAATTTCTTTCGCGTCCATACCATTAGCCACCAGGTTAACGATCAGTGAGACCGTTACGCGCATCCCGCGAATACAGGCTCGCCCTCCCATCAAATTTGGGTCAAACGTGACACGATCAAATCCGAACATAACTATATCCTTCACTGAAATTTTGTTACCACAAGTATAACACTTACCGGAATGCATCCAATAATGAAATTCTGGTTTCCTGGATATCTTATCCCTCTTGGTTATATTGCCCCGGTAAAAGGCTTTGACATATTGGTCATGAGGCTCATCAGTTCGTCATGCGGAGCGTATTCGACAATCTCACCTCTGTTGAGTAGCATGATCTTGTACAAAACGACATGGCGAAGCTGCTACCACAGCAGTTATAAACCAATAGTGACATAGACAATCGAAGTTGTGTTATTATTTCATCAGTAATATGTTTGTGATTATTGAGAGTTCATCGAACATTGAATTCCATAACGCGCAATAGAAATAATCGACAACTTTGGGGAAAGGTGAATTGAACAATGAAAATCAATTTTTCCATGTGGAAGACCGCCTCATGGACTCTCGTCAAAATGGACGACAAGGGTGAATGGGACCAGCTTGATATCATCTCAAAGTGGTTGATCGCCACGCGCTCAGCGGTAACCACAGTGACCATCTTTTCATGTATCATCGCTGGACTGCTGGCCTGGCGCGACGGTTATTTTGCCTTCCTGCCCTGGCTGATTGTCACGCTTGGTCTTTTCATCGCCCACGGTGCAAACAACCTGCTCAACGATTACACTGACTTCATGCGCGGGGTGGATCAGGACAATTATTTCCGCACCCAATACGGTGTTCACCCGTTGGTACAGGGATTCTGGACCAAGCGCCAGCAGCTCACATGGTTCGCAGTCAGCGGTATATTGGCTGTCCTTTCTGGGATCTATGCGCTGATTTATACCGGGTTTTCCCCCTATGTTATCGGTCTGTTTGCCTTCGGAGCGCTGGTGCTGCTGCTATATACCTGGCCGTTGAAGTACCTGGGGCTCGGAGAGTTGGCCATCTTCCTGATCTGGGGTCCGATAATGATCACTGGTGTTTACATCGTCCTCGCCGGTGGCTGGACCGAGAACGCGTGGTATGTTGCCCTGGCAGGCGTACCTTTCGGTCTGAGCGTAGCCAGCATCAACATCGGCAAGCACATTGATAAACTTGATGCCGACAAACAGAAGGGCGTGGGCACCATGCCGGTAATCGTCGGTGAGAAAGCTGCCCGGTATATCAATATGGCAGCCCTGGTGCTTATCTATGTCGTAATCGCTTACCTGATTTTCGGTCCACGCTATTTTACCCCGGTTATGCTGATCGTCTTCCTGGCAGGGAACCGCCTCCTGCTGGCTCTCAGGATGCTGAGCAAGCCGCGCCCTGCGGAACCCCCTGAAGATTACACGTTTTGGCCAACCTGGTTCTCAGCTTATAACTTCTACCACAACCGCTTGTTTGCCGGACTGTTCATCTTGGGATTAGTGGTAGATACGCTGCTCCACATATTCCTGAGCGGCTTTTGGACAGCGGTGTAGCGTGGAAAGGATGCAGATGTGCGTGACAATGTCAAGATAGCTCTGCCTGGGTACGTAAAGTACAAAGGCAAAGGGTTCTACGCTTTTATCCTGCATCGTATCTCAGGGCTTGCGACAATTGTGTTTCTCACACTGCACATCACCACAACAGCCACGGTCTTTTTTGCCCCCCAATGGTACGACGTGCTGGTAGAGATATTCCGAAACCCGGTCATCATGATTGCGGAAATCATCCTGGCGTTCTTTGTTATCTACCACGGAGTCAATGGGCTGCGCATCGCCTATGTTGACCTGATCCGCCCCGACCTGTGGAAAAAGAAACCAACACGTAAGTTAATGTCCGCCTCTCTCATTGTCGCCATCATCCTGTGGCTGCCAGCAGCGGGGATATTGGGCTACAATTTGCTCAAATATGGTTTCAACCTGTTCGGCAGTTAATCGGAGCCAGAAGTGACCAATTCTGAACGTACAGCAGTCAAACAGCCCAGATACGAAATTTTCGCCTGGAAATGGATGCGCTACAGCGCCTTTCTGCTGATCCCACTGGTCTGGATTCATGCCATAATCCAGGATTTCATAACCGGCGGTCACAACCTGAGCCTGGAATATGTCCATATGCGCTGGGCAGTCTTTGGATGGCGCGTCTATGACATCTTCCTGCTCGCTTTCGCTTTCTCGCATGGCGTCAATGGACTGCGCCAGGTTTTGTTGGATTATACAAAGTCAGAAAGTGTGGCGAAGACGATCAACCGGGCGATGTTCATTTTCTGGTTGGTTTTCACGACCATCGGCGCAATCGCTCTCATTTATGGCGTGAGGACACCGTAGGAAACGGAAAGTAAGTCAACAGTAAAGGAGTGCAATTTATGGACCCACTCATCTTAGCCAGGTTTCAATTTGCCAGCACAACTGTCTATCACTTTTTCTTCGTCCCACTAACACTGGGATTATCAGTGCTCGTCGCCGTGATGGAGACGCTTTATGTCGCCACCGGGCAAGAGGTCTACAAGCGGATGACCAGGTTCTGGGGCAAATTGTTCCTGATCAATTTTGCAATGGGTGTGGTGACTGGCATCGTCCAGGAATTCCAGTTTGGAATGAACTGGTCGGAATATTCTCGCTTCGTGGGAGACGTTATCGGGGCGCCGTTAGCCATCGAAATCCTGCTGGCTTTCTTCATTGAGTCTATCTTCCTGGGGGTGTGGATATTCGGGTGGGACAAGTTATCCAAGGGTATGCACGCTGCTGCCATCTGGCTGGTTGCCATCGCCTCGACTCTCTCAGCCTATTGGATCCTGGTCGCCAACTCCTTCATGCAGGAACCGGTGGGTTACGCTGTGCTGCCCGACGGGGGACTCGTCATGACAAATTTCTTCACCCTGTTGACGAACCCTCACGTCTGGCACCAGTTCCCGCACGTCGTGCTGGCTGGTTTCACCACCGCGGCGTTCTTCGTGATGGGCATCAGCGCCTACCACCTGCTGCGCAAAAACGAACCGGATTTCTTCCAGCGCTCTTTCAAGATGGCTGCCATCGTAGGCGTCGCTGCCACCATTGGGGTAGGTCTGGTGGGGCACGCCCAGGGACAGTATCTGGTCGAAGTTCAACCGATGAAAATAGCCGCCTCCGAAGGTCTGTGGGATAGCGAAGACCCAGCCGCCTTCTCCGTATTGATAATCCCCGATATGACAAATCGCCGCAACACGTTGGACATCCGCATCCCAGGCATGCTGAGCTTCATTATGTACAACAAGTTTACAGGTGAGGTCAAAGGCATCAACGAAATGCAGACCGAGTACGAGACCACACACGGACCGGGAAATTATATCCCGCCCGTCCCGATCCTCTTCATAGCGCTGCGCACCATGGTGGGGATTGGGTTTTTAATTATATTCATGACTTTGTACGCCCTGATCTTCATGGTGATTAGAAGGAGATACGACCAAGGCGCCATTATCCTGAAAGCATTCACTTTGGCAATTGCCCTGCCTTACATTGCCAACACCGGGGGGTGGATGCTTACCGAAGTTGGACGCTTCCCGTGGACCGTGTACGGCCTGATCCGGCTGGATGAATCGGTCTCACCGGTTGTCTCTGCTGGTATGCTGCTGACTTCGCTGGTCGGGTATGTGGTGGTCTACGGCTTATTAATTGTCACCACTGTGTATTTGCTGGGTAAGTATGCCAGGGCAGGACCGGCGGCTGCCGATGTTTCGGGAGTTTTACAGCCTGAAAAGGAAGATTAAATGTTCACTCGTCAATTGTTTGTGCATCAAATGTCACCTATCATCTTATACTTTGCACTTAAGTTCCGGAGGTTGTCATGAATTTGAATATTCTCTGGTTCATCCTGATTGCCGTACTGTACATCGGCTTCTTCATACTGGAAGGCTTCGACTTTGGTGTGGGGATTTTGTTACCCTTCATGGGTAAGGCAGGTGGTGGAGCTTCCGCTGATACCATGCGCCGCACCATGATTAATACCATAGGTCCTCACTGGGATGGGAACGAGGTCTGGTTGCTCGCGGCAGGTGGGGCAACGTTCGCCGCCTTCCCACTGTGGTACGCCACCATGTTCAGCGGGTTCTACCTGCCTTTTTTCTTACTGTTGGTCGCGCTTATCATACGCGGGATAGCATTCGAGTTCCGCAGCAAGGATGACAACCCCAAATGGCGCGCCTTATGGGATGGGTGCATGTTCCTCGGCAGCCTGTTTGCGCCCTTCCTATTGGGTGTGGCCTTCTCAAACCTGGTACGAGGTGTACCGATTGACGATCAGATGCTGTACGCCGGGGGATTCTTATACCTTCTCAATCCCTATGCTCTGCTGGGCGGCGTCACGGTCGTGATGGTCTGCGTCCTGCACGGAGCCATTTTCCTGAGCATGAAGACCACTGAGGTGCTCAGGGAGAGAGTCCACAAGATAATTCCCGGTCTGTGGGTGGTATCAGTTGTCCTGGCAGTGATCTTCCTGATCGCTACATTTTTCTCGACCGGAATCTCAGATAAACCGGGCATCCTGGCATGGGTGGTACCCATTGCGTGCGCTTTGGCGCTCCTGGCAGCCGGGTACTTCATCCGCAGGAAGCGGGAGGGTTGGGCTTTCGGAATGACAGCTCTCACCCTGGCCCTGGTCGTGGTCATGTTTTTCGTGATCCTCTACCCGAATGTGATGATCTCCACCGGACCAGGACCGAGCCTGACCATCTATAACGCTTCGTCTGCCCCATACACGCTCAAAGTTTTAACAACCGTAGCAGTAATCCTTTTACCAATCGTGATGGCATACCAGGCATGGACCTATTGGGTGTTCCGCAAGCGTATCGAGACGAAGGCAGACACACTGATATATTAGAACTTGTTATTAGCCATTATTAAATTAACTTGAGCTGCTCGGGCGGTGACAGGTATCCTTCGGTTTTTTCATCAAACCATTGACGAAGGTCAATTTCCACGGGGAATGGAATTGGAAACGGAATAGCCCCTCTTTCGATCAGTGTACGGTTGCCTTCCGGCACATCCTCTCCGGCAGCGGCAAAGACCGGCAGCCAGCGGTGCTTTAGCGCATCTGTAGACCCACTCCAGGTGCCGCCTTTACCGACTTCGCTGGCGATCACCAGTGCATAATCGGCTAGCGTATAGATCAGCTTGTTGCGCCCCATCGCCGCGCCGACGCTGAACCCTGCATCCGGGGAAAAGGAGGTCAATAACGTCAGGTCTCCCCTTTCCAGCGCAGCGCGATAATCTGATTTACGGATCGCTTTCACCAGGCTGTGCGCCAGCACACCAACCGACGTCCCGCGCCCTTCAAGCGCAGCTTTCATAGAGAAGATATCGACACCGCGCGCGCCTCCTGAATACACTACCAGACCATGGTGGGCACAGGCATTGCCAACATATTCCGCTGCCTGCTGACCAGCTTCATTCACATTACGCGATCCGACCACCGCCAGACCGGGCTGCCCCGGCAGATAGCGATCGCCTGCTCCGTAGAGGATCACTGGCGCTGATTCCTTAAGTCGTTGGCGATATCGTTGTGGATATTCTTCGTCTACTCGCGTTCGCACCCATATTCCAAGCGAGTCCAACCGCTGCAGCTCCAGTTCTACTGCTGCTCTCCGGTCAAGCAGCGCGTTCAACTTTTCAGCGTCCTCAATGGGCTCATCCAGGGTAGCTGCAAGCTGCGCCGCAGATTGCCCAAGGAGAGAACCTGGTCGCAATCCTGCCGCTGCCATCTTACGGGCAATCGGATTCCACTGGCGCAGAGTCAACGGTGCTGGGTCAGGATCTGATGGTAATCCCAGACGAGAGCACAGCAGCATTATGACTAAAGAATCGGTAGAGATCAACATCGTTATCGCTTGATTACAACAAAAAGTTCAATTATAAAAGACATTATAGTTCCGCTCCTTCCATAATGCGATTAGCATCCACTGCAATGAGCGTCCAACCATGATCGACGCTACTATACACGAGTCTGGTTATCCACGCGACTCATCATAGGTATGCAATCAAACAAACAGACCTACTGCTCTGTCAAACATGATTATTTGGTTTGTCACTCTGAGTGATAACGAAGAGTCTCTATCATTTACGAGGAGATTCTTCACTTCGTTCAGAATGACAAGTTTACCATTGAGATTTGATAGAGCACTACATAATAATGCATTCTACAATAAGATCGAAGCATAATAAAAGGAGCAGATTACGGGTAAATAGAAGTCAACCCCAAATTTTGATTAAGCGTGGTGAACGTGTCCGTGATGAAGCTCCTCTTTGGTCGCTTCCCTCAGCTCAACAATTTTAATCTCAAACTCCAATTCTTCCCCTGCCAGGGGATGGTTTAAACTCAAGCGAACGAGATCGTCCACGGCTTCGACAATATACGCTTCTTGTTCATCGCCTTCGTCATCCTTCAGGATCAGTTCGATACCAGGTTCGATTGGAACATCCTCAGGGAATTCACGTATAGGAACCTCGGCGTATGCTTCCTGATCTTTCTCTCCGTAGCCATCTTCAGGGGAAACGACGACTTTCTTACGCTCACCGACTTGCATCCCATAAAGCGCGTTTTCCAGCCCCGGAACCACTTGACCGATCCCCTGTATGAATTGAATTAGATTTCCGGGATCGGACTGATCGACGATCTCTCCATCTACCCGCAGTTTATGCAGCATCGTTACAACAATATCGTTCTGAACGGTAATTTCCTGTTCTTTCATTTTAATCTCCATAATCACAACTGGTTCGTGTGTAAATTTTGGATCAACACCAGGGGTTGGTGAGACATTATCTCACCACTAAGCCACGAAGAAACACCAAGCTTTTTTTAATTTTTCTTAGTGCATCTTGGTGGCTTGGAGCCTTAGTGGTAAACAATCACAACGGATCCACAATCATCATAATCAATATGACTGACAACTAGAGCGGTGACGGATTGTAACATACTTGGTTTTTGTAAAGTATGATAATCTAATGATTACGCAGGAACAAGTGATATGGGATTTGCGTACGAACAATTAATATCACGCACAACGCCAGGTGCAGAGGTGATTGAAGTTAAGCCAGGGACGCGGCGCCTTGAAATCCCACGCGGCCCAGGTGGAGCTTACCGCCTGGCTCAGTTGGACGATTACGGCACGCTGACCCGCAGCAAATTCCCTTGGTGCCCACCAATGCAGTTGTCTTTATGCGTGCGCGCCGCCGCCATTGAAATCCCTGGTACCTGGGGGTTTGGACTGTGGAACGATCCCTTCAGCATGGCAATCCGTGATGGTGGCGGAAAACTGCGCATACCAGCGCTGCCAAATGCCTCCTGGTTCTTTCATGCATCTCCACCGAACCATCTCTCGCTTGAAGATCACCTGCCTGCCCGGGGCTGGTTTGCTGCCACTTATCGCTCAACCTTCCGTATCCATCCTTTGCTCTGGATAGGCGCAGCTGCGCTCCCATTGCTTGCCATACCGCCTGCTGTGCGTTTCTTCCGTCATCTGGCACGACGCTTCATCCAGCAGGATGGGGCAGAAATCACCGCCTCTCCGACAGCGTGGCACACCTACAGGTTGGATTGGGATGCGGACTGTATGCGGTTTGAGTGTGACTCTCTACCCATTCTTGAAACGAAGGTCGCGCCGCTCGGCCCGCTGGGACTGGTCATCTGGGTGGACAACACTTATGCAGCAATTCCTCCCGACGGGCGTGTCCGGTACGGCACCCTGGAAAATCCCGAGCCGGCATGGATCGAGATCAGGGATCTATCAATCCGGCATTTATAATGCAGTGGGTTACGGCTCAACCCTTTCAAGCGTGGCATAAAGCACCGGATCGCGCCCACAAATCCATGGAATATCAATGGTCAATTCACCCTCAATAACCTTTCCATCCCGGGAAAGGCTGCTCTCCATATCAACACCGATTTCAAACCCGCTGATCTCAAACTTCATTTCAGCCCGGATCTGGCGTGGATCACTTGCCCGGGATACTCCAC
>JAUXFR010000271.1 GCA_030622805.1 Anaerolineae bacterium
ATACACCCCATCTTTCAGAAAGTAAAAATCATTGGAAACGACGCTTGCATAGGTTTTACTCCAGTCCAGGGTCGATCCCGAATCGCAGTTCTTTATTAATTGTGAAATACCGATTTGATCTCCCACACTGACATTGTTTTTCAGTCGAGTTGCCGCCTGCCCGCTGGCTGAAAGTACGATATGATCAAATGGGATCGGTGTCGAGCCCTGCAAATTCCTGATTGCTCGCGCATAACCGGTAACACGCTCCGGGTGCACGATCAGTGTGGGACGGGTCAGCTCCACCAGCACCTCGACGCCCGAATTATCCGTATTGGTATCGCGGTCGTATTGAGGCGTATAGAGGATCAATTGATCATCCTCCCGTTGAACATTAACGCCTGCAATCTCCTGCGTACTGCCGGTCTGATAATATGCGAGCTGCTTGGATGATGGATGCCTTACGCAGTCTCCGATGAAGGTAGTGCGGTCCAGCTTCCAGACAAAGGCGTTGCGGGTGGCAGAATTCTGGAAGCGCCACATATACCAGCCGGAATGCACCTGTCCTTCCCATTGCTGTTCATAATCCGGCGGAAGCGTGAAGGTTCCGTTGATCGCTACAACAACCTGGTTGCGCGCTCCCCACGCACCATCGCTGTGCGGGATCGATGGGCTTCCCCACCAGTTGAGGGCCTGGTCATATCGGTCCGCCTGGCTGCTGACAGTTTCCAATCCGTCCACCAGTTTCCCTTGAGCGATGCTGCTTTCTATTATGGCATTTGGATTCGAAAGGTCCATTCGCGCCACATAGACCTTGTTCGGATCGGGCAGCAGGAATTCACGGTACTCGATCCCTTCGCCAACTGACTCCCACCCGTTCGATTCAGCATTCGCACCCATAGCGACCGCGAATACCCCCACAATAAGGAACAATACGATAAATAATATCCGGCGTGTCATTGAGCAGTCACCATATTCTAAGGGGATAACATTAAATACATTATATCAAGTGATTGGTATCATTTTCCAGGGATATCCTTGCGAGGATTGTCATAAAATCATTATCTCTAGTAAATCGTGCGGATACGAAGAGTGAATGTTTTGATTTATAAACCCTCGCAAGGGTGCTTGGTCGTTATCCGGGGATATCCTTGCGAGGGTTGTCATAAAATCATGATCTCTTGTAAATCGTGCGGATATGTGGAGCGAATGTTTTGCATTACAAACCCTCGCAAGGTTTCTTTTGGAGAAACCCGACCCGGGCTTTGATCTCCTGCACCTTTGGTCCTGCAACAGCGCTGGCGCGGGCGGCGCCATCTGCCAGAATGTCGTCTAGTTCTGCAGGATCGGATATCAGACTTTGATAGCGTTCCTGGATTGGACGAAGCGCTTCAATAATTACTTCTGCCACCTCTTCCTTCAACTCTGCATAACCTTTACCGGCAAAATGGGCTTCGATATCCAACCGACTTTCTGCTGTGAGCAGTTCGTAAATTTCCAACAGATTGTTAACGCCGGCTTTCTGAGGATCATCGCTGAAGCGTATTTCTCGCCCCGTATCTGTAACAGCACGTTTGATGACCATACGGATCTCATCCGGTGGATCGACTAAACGCACAGCGTGCCCGCGCACCTGCGCCTCACTCTTGCTCATCTTGCGAGTCGGGTCATTGAATGCGCGGATACGAGCACCACTCGCTGGCAGTCTGGGTTCTGGTACCACGAACGTTTCACCATACAGCCGGTTGAAACGCTGAGCGATATCGCGCGTCAATTCCACATGCTGCTTCTGATCTTCGCCCACCGGTACCTCATCGGCATCATACAGCAGGATATCAGAAGCCTGGAGCACCGGATAATCCAACAAACCAGTGCTGACGCTCTCCTGTACGGCGGATTTAACTTTGTACTGCGTCATACGTACCAGCCAACCGACCGGCGTGACGCAGTTCAGGATCCAGGTACATTCAGCGTGCGCCGGTACGTGGCTCTGGATGAAGATGGTGCTGATTGCCGGGTCAATACCACAGGCGACATACAGTGCAGCGACATCGCGTGTCTTTCGGCGCAGCACTTCCGGATCCTGGTAGACGGTGATCGCGTGCATGTCCACGATGCAGAAGTAATTCTCTTTCAGGTACTGCTCCGCAGCCCAGCGCCGGATTGCCCCCAGGTAATTTCCGATGTGCAGGTCACCGGAAGGCTGCACGCCAGAGAAGACACGCGTTTTCTGCTTGGTTTTTTCTCTATTCATACCTCTGCTCCAATACGGATGGCAGCTTGACGCTCCTGTCCGTGGAAACACTCGCCAGGATGGTTTGATCGGGTGATAGGGCGAGGGGATTGACGCTTTTCTCATACCTATCGAATTCTGCTGCTTCCTCCTAATCCGGTACCGACCATAGTTTGGTCAGGTTGTCTATGTAGGATGATAGCAGTGTTTTGCTGTCCTGTGTAAAGAGAACGTCTGAGACCTGGCTAGCGTGTGCCTGAATGATGTCGTCTTCTTTCAAGACGCTGCCTTTGGTTGGAAGTATGATACTCGATCCAACAGCGCCATGTCCGCATCGGATAATTTAAACTTCATAGCCCCTAAATTGTCCGCGGCATGGGACGGCTTTGAAGCCCCAGCGATCGCTACGACCGTATCTCCGTGCACA
>JAUXFR010000115.1 GCA_030622805.1 Anaerolineae bacterium
CCTGGATCAGCCTGGCGCTGAACGCCTGCTCGGGCGTGGTGATATGCTCTTCCAGTCTCCCGATGCGCCTGCACCAGTTAGGCTGCAGGGGGTGTTCGTTTCGGATAACGAAATCTTCAGCCTGGTAAATTACTGGCGTGGGTTGGCTGGAGTCTCCCAACCTGCACCATCCTTTTACGGCGGCGCCGTCGACGCAATTAGACCCGGCCTACCGCTCAAGCAGATGACCTTCTGGGAAGAAGACACACCCGGCGAACCAGACGACCCTCTTTACATCGAAGCCGTCGATCTGTTCAGGAGACAGGGGCGTGCTTCGATCTCTATGCTCCAGCGCCGTTTGCGAATCGGCTACACACGAGCCGCCCGTCTGGTTGAAGCCATGGAAGACAGAGGCATTGTCGGTCCACCACATCCAGGCACCGGCGCACGCGAGGTGCTTGATTATGGTCCCGCTGCTCCCCCTGCAGACGACTCGTAGAACGAAATTCATACAAATTCACCTACCTGCTAAACTACCCGAGAATATTACCATTCCAGAATCAACAACACCCGATGAAGCGACTGCTGCCATTTATTTCCTTTCTCATTATCCTGCTCAGCGCCTGCCAGGCATCGGCAGTCCCATCCCCAACCAATACACATGACCAGGATCCGACAGCCTCGCTAACTTTAACCCCTGTCCCTTCCACCCTTTCCCCTGATAATACCTCCTCCCCCATATCCCCTGGCACTCCTACCCTCCTTCCTCAAACTCCTTCTCCACTGCCATCCTCAACACCGACCATCACACCATCCCCAACTTCCACCAAACCCCCAACCACTACCCTGCTCTTCACCGGTGTGATCGTGCCAGCACGCTGCGTGCAGGCGAAACTTGATGAACTGGGCTACCCTGATTACCCGTATGAAGAAGTGCAGCACATCATCAGCGAAGCCGACCTAGCGATTGGCACCCTGAACGCCACCATCAGCGATTACCCCCCGCACACTGGCTGCGTGCGAACCTACGTGCTGGTGGGCTCCGCAGACAACGCAGACGCCCTGGCGCGCGCTGGCTTCGATGTGATGAGCGTCGCCACCAACCACATCAAGAACTGCGGCGTTATGACCTGCGGCGACCGGGCATTCTTCGATACGCTCAATAACCTGGAACGCGTTGGCGTCTCCCCTGTAGGAGCGGGGTCAAACCACGCTGAAGCTATGCAGCCTGTAGTTGTGGAGCTCAATGGTATCCGCTTCGGTTTTGTATCTTTAGGTCAGATCGAAACCATGGCGTTCGCTGGCGAAGATACCCCCGGCATTGCTGTACTCAATAAAGAGAACATCCAAATGGCCGTCGATGCTGCCAGGAAGGTATCGGATGTGGTGATCTTTTTACCCCATTGGGGTCCAGAAGATGTGCCTGTTCCCTCATACATCCAGCGCGACCTGGCGCAGCACATTGTCGCTGCCGGTGCCGATCTGGTGGTGGGAAACCACACTCACGTCGTACAGGCAATCCAGGAGATCGACAGTGTGCCCGTGTTCTACGGATTGGGGAACTTCGTCTTCGACCAGGGGCTGCGAGACCACAAGCAGGGTGTGATCCTGCTGGTCAGGTTTGAAGGCAACGAGTTTGCCGGGTACGAGCTCATTCCCACCCACGTCGACCAGGACGGCAGAGTGCATATCGCTGACGAAAAAGAGGCAGCAGAGATATTTGAACGCATCAAGCAGGCTTCCGAAAAATTGCCGTAACGCCAGGTCCATCAAGAATCAACAAGAAAGTCCCCTGCCCCCTAATCCCCACACTCCCAGCAAACTCCAAACAACTGCAGCCAGTGGTCTTTAATTCGATAACCACTTCTTTCACCCACCTTCACCATCAGTTCTTCCATCCCGTCATCTCCGCTGAAAAACTCTACTCGCCCGCAATTTTGGCATATAAGCAGATGCTGGTGCCCTTTGAATGCTGTCACAAATGCCTGGCAGTCGGATGGTCGATGCACACGCTGGATCAGTCCCAATTCCTCTAATTTTTCCAGCGTGCGGTAAACCGTAACCAGACCAAGCCTCGGATAATTTTCTCGCGCCAGTTCGAAGACTTCAAAGGGGCTGAGAACATGATTGCTGGTTGCCAACGTATCTACGACTGCCCGACGGGGTGCAGTCAAACGATAACCATGCTCTTTTATGCAGCTCAACCAATGGTCAACTCTGTCCACGGAACGCTACCACTCCACTAGCTGCGCGCCTCGTCACTGCTTCGGCTCCGAATCAGGATATGTTGACGCAGGGTTTGAACAATCCAGGTGATGCCAAAAATCGCTGTGCAGGTAAGCACAATCGCCGCACCCGAAGCAATACCAATGTAAAATGAAAGGTATAGCCCAACCACACCGCTCGCGGCTGCGATAATCCCACCCAGCACCATCATCACCGGTAAACGACGCGTGAGCAAGAATGCTGTCGCCGCTGGGGTGACCAGCATGGCGACCATCAGCGCCAGTCCCACAGTCTGCAGCGAAACTACGATCGCCACTGCGATCAGAATCATCAGCAGGAAGTCAAGCGCCCTAGTCGGTAGACGTAATGTTTTAGCGAGGATTGGATCGAACGAAACCACCAGGAATTCTTTATAAAAAGCCAGGACAGTAATCAGAATCAAACTGCCAAACACAACGATCAATAACAGATCACTCGTTCGGACTCCCAGCACATCTCCAAATAAGAAATGGGTCAGATCAGCCGTGTAGGTGCGTACAGTAGAAATAAGCGCCACACCCAGGGCAAACGTACCTGCAAATACGATCCCAATGGCTGTATCTTCCTTGATCTTCGTCGACCGGCTGATAGTCCCTATTCCTATCGCACTGACCACCGCCGTCAGCAGAGCCCACCAGAACACAGATCCTCGCGCACCTCCACCAACCAGATAACCAATAGCAACCCCAGGCAGGATGGCGTGCGCCAGTGCGTCGCCAAAGAACGCCATCCCTCTCAGCACCACATATGTGCCCAATGTGGCGCAAATTACTCCCACCAATACCGCTGCTGCCAGGCCGCGCACCATAAATGAGTACTGCAGCGGGGTCAGAAGCAAGTCAATCATACCTCTTCCCCCTCTCCGCAGCAGGTATCCTCAATTGCCAATACCCCTTCATCGGTGTGTATCAGGCGCAGGTGACCACCGTACGCCTGTACCAGTTTCTCACTGGTAAAGACTTCGGCTGGTGTTCCCAAACCCAGCAGTTGAACGTTGAGCAGCATGACCCGATCGAAGCGTTCGGCAGCCATCTGCAAATCGTGCATAGCCACCAGAATGGTAACGGCGTGCTGACGCAGTTTATCAAATATCTGAAAGATATCATTCTTTGAATTGATATCCAACCCCGACAGCGGTTCGTCCATCAGCATCAACTCGGCTTCCTGTGCCAATGCACGCGCAATAAATACGCGCTGCTGCTGCCCACCGGAAAGTTCGCTGATCTGACGTTTCGCCAAGTGCTGCATTCTGACTACCTCTAAAGCATCCTGCACTATATCCCAATCACACCTTCTGGGCTGTCGGAACAGGCGCAGCTTGCCGATGCGCCCCATCATGACCACGTCCGCTACACTGACAGGAAAACTCCAATCCACCTGGCTGCGCTGCGGCACATAAGCAATGCAGATATGACCGCCAGGCTCGTGACCGTAAACATGCACCTGACCTTCTGTTGGATTTTGAACCCCAGCGATAACTTTAAACAAGGTGCTCTTTCCAGCGCCGTTCGGTCCCACCACAGCCAGGCGCTCACCCTCTTCCAATTCAAACGAAACGTCCTCCAGCGCTGAAACATTTTCGTAGCGCACGCTTAGATTGGCTGCACGCAGTATGGGCGCACCCACTTCATGTGGGTGGTGCTGCCGAATCAGATAATCAGATCTTCGTAATTTTTCTAAAAATGCCATATATTATCCGAAGAAAACGGGGTTCTGATCCTAAATTGGGAAACCAACCGTAGTTACCAGACCTTATTGGCACAGCTTCTTCATGCCCGATCAAAAAACCCATTTTCTGTACTTGCTAATTAAGTCTTTTGCGACCTGAAAGTTATTTCAAGGCGTCCACAATAGCGCTGACATTATATTGAATATATTCCAGATAGGTCTCTGCTTCACCGCCCGGTTCGCTCAGGGAACCGGTGTAAATGAATATCAACTGCAAACCGGTATCTTCGGTCACGCGTTGGGCGAGATTTGGGTTAACTGTATTGCCAACAAAAACAGCTTTTACACCAAGCTCATGGATAGTGTCCTCAATTCTCGCCAGCTCCTGGGCTGAGGGCTCTGCCATAGTGCTGTAGCCCGGTAAGAGGGTGCCGACCTGGATGAATCCGTATTCCTCAGCGAAGTAAGCAAAAACCTGGTGATCGGTGACCAACCTTCGATGCTCTTCTGCCACATTGCTAACCTGTTCGCGAATCCATCCGTCCAGTTCTTTCAACTGCTCTTTATACGCCTCAGCATTAGCATGGTAATAACCAGCATTGTCCGCATCCAGCTCACTGAGTGCGTGTTCGATATTGCTCACCCAAACCATCACATTGTTTGGGTCGGACCAGGTATGGGGGTCCCCCACTCCATATTCGTGATCTTCCCCTTCAGACTCCTGTTCAGTGGCGGACTTGATCAGAGTGATTCCCTCAGAAACGAACACGATCTTATCTTCTACACCCGCGCTCTCGATCAGAGGTTCCAGAAATTCTTCAAGGCCCGCACCGTTAGCGAATACTACGTCCGCCTCACTTAGCAGCGCGATTTCTTGTGGGGTTGGTTCGAATCCATGTGGGTCTGTCCCCGGTGGCAGCAGAACAACAACTTCGACTGCTTCCCCAGCTACGCTGCGTACAACATCACCTACTATTGTTGTAGTTGCCACTACGATTTGCTTCGCATCTTGCTCTTCTTCCTTAGGTATGTCCGATATCGCTGGTACACAGGCTGCAAGGAATGTATGCAGCAATGTAGGTATGAGAGTGAATAAAAAATATTTTGATCGCATCGAATCACTAGATTTATTGATAATGAAATTCATTTTCATTATAAAACAGGCGTGCATTTTGTCAAGGACGATCTTTTCACTGGTTTGCTTTTCTTTTCAGGCGGTATTCAGATACTATTCACCGGCGTTAAAGAAAAAGGGCGAGCATTAGAAGCTCGCCCAGGAATTTGATCCTACCCTCTAGGAGTAGGTGTTGGTGTTTCCGTGGGAGGTTGGGTCGGCACTGGTGTTACCAGGTTAACAAGAACGATAATGATTTGACCAGCATAAATTTCATTCTCGTTCTCAATTTCGTTCTCTTCCATGATCGATTCCCTGGTGCTGTTAAATTTTATTGCGATCCCTGCAAGCGAGTCTCCTGGCAGGATCTGGTATTCAATTTTGAAACCCCGAGGTAAGTTTTCCGGCAGCGGTGTGGCTGTGGGCAGC
>JAUXFR010000199.1 GCA_030622805.1 Anaerolineae bacterium
GCCTCCAAAAAATAGTTATAATAGCTAAGATTGGTGCCTGGCACCAATCGAATAGTTTACCATACCCTTCATAAGTTTGTATATTTTTTACCTTAATGTTTTTTGTTTCCTTGACACAAATATAAGCCCCATTTATAATACTCAAACTACTGCCCCGGCAGACCGATGCTGGGGTAAAATTATGTAACCCAAACTTCCCCATCCAGCGGCGCTGCTGTATGACCAACTACAGGCGTAATGCCAGTCCCCAGCGCGGTGTGCGTGGTGAAGTGAAGCTTGGAGAAGATCGAATGAAATATGCGATTGTAGAAGATGGCAGTAAACAGTATAAGGCTGTTGAAGGCGGTACGATCGAAGTAGACTACTTCGCTGCGGAGATCGGTGAGCAGCTTGATCTGCCGAAAGTGTTAATGGTAAGAGATGAAGAGCAGGTTCTTATTGGTAAGCCTACTGTTGAAGGCGCAAAAGTGCAAGCCACAGTGGTGGCCCAGATCAAGGGACCGAAGATTATCGTATTTAAATACCGACCAAGAACACGGTATCGAGTGAAAACAGGACATCGACAAAAGTACACACATCTGCAGATCGATTCAATTATGCTGGAAAGCGAAGCAGAATAGAGAGGTAATCATGGCTCACAAAACAGGCGGCGGCTCAACCCGAAATGGGCGCGATAGTAACGCACAACGATTGGGCGTAAAGAAATTTGGCGGCGAATTTGTAATATCTGGAAATATTTTGGTCCGCCAGCGCGGTACAAAGATTAAACCCGGAAAAAACGTCGGCTTAGGCAAAGACCACACGATTTTTGCGACGACCACCGGCTTTGTTTTATACGAAACGATCCGCGACAACCGCAAACGTGTCAGTGTGTTGCCGGTAGAGGGTAACTAGATATAAATGGTCAGGAGACAACTGCCTGTCCGCTATATGCATCAGGAATAAAAACATGAAAGAAGGAATTCACCCAACTTATTTCCCCAATGCCACTGTTAAGTGCGCATGCGGCAATACCTGGACAACGGGATCAACAGTCGAGTTTATTAGAACAGACATATGTTCGAAGTGCCACCCGTTTTTTACTGGCGAGCAGCGAATCGTCGATACTGAAGGTCAGGTCGATCGTTTCTATAAGAAGTTGCAGGCGCGACAGCAATATGTGGAAGAACTTGCTGCCAAGGAAGCAGAGAGGACGTCTCCAGAACGGCTTATAGCAGAACTTGATTTGAGCAAGCGTGCTGTTGATACGCTCGCTAAGGCCGGGATTACGAATGTCGGTCATGCTATGGAAAAATTAGAGACCGGTGAAGCTTCGTTGCTCTCGGTCGATGGTTTTGGTCGTAAATCCCTGGCAGATCTTAAGAAGCGGTTGCGACAGCATGGTTACGAGCTGCCGGAGGCGGCGCAGGAGATCGTCGTATAGAACCCGGTTTGATTTATTTATCGTCGTCAGAGGCAGCTCAGATAACGAGCTGCCTTTTCATTATGTCAAAGTTATAATATTATTTCTCTTGCCGCTGACTTATCCAGGCATTAGAATTGGTAATCAAATCAACTTATAGGAAATGAAAATTAGAAGGAGATTGATGAAACATAACACTGGATCATTAGAAATAATCACAGGCTCCATGTTTTGTGGGAAAACAGACGAGTTGATTCGCCGCTTGCGAAGGGCGACGATTGCCCGTCAGAATGTGCAGGTCTTTAAGCCGGCGCTTGATGACCGGTATGCGCTGGAAAAAGTCACCTCGCATGCCGGCAGCGAGTATGATGCCCTGCCAATTCGCCGCGCCTCCGAGATTCGAGATTATTTGAATGGTAATATAACCGTTGTCGCCATAGATGAGGCGCAGTTCTTCGATGATGATATTGTAGAGGTTGTGACGGAATTGGCAGACCAGGGTATGCGTGTGATTGTTGCTGGGTTGGATACGGACTTCCGTGCGGAACCATTTGGTCCAATGCCGGCGTTGATGGCGAAAGCAGAACGAGTTGATAAACTGCACGCGATCTGTATGGTGTGCGGCGGATTAGCCAGCAGGACTCAGCGATTCGTGAACGGAGAACCGGCGCGCTACAATGAACCCGTGGTTATCGTAGGCGCATCAGAGATGTATGAGGCTCGCTGTCGTGAGCATCACGTTGTCCCTCGTGATTAATTAACTGACTCCTTTGGTAAGAAACCGGGTTTCTTTTAAGCTGTTTTCCCAAAATCACTGGTTTCAGCAATACAAAGCGGAGAATCTTGATCCCATATTCTCTCATAAACCCGGTTTCTAGCACATTTTCTCCTACAAAATGGTAGTAGTATATTTTTTAGTAGAATTTAACCTAAAATCGATAGAGGAAAGTTATGTAGTATTCCAGGGATACGCATTTCAACAGGAATTTAAATGATGGGTGTATTATGATAGTACAGGATTATCGAGAATATCTGGACGATATACTGGTCACCGAAGAGGATCTGAGAAACCGGGTTGCTGAGCTTGGAGAGCAGATCAGCAGCGATTACCAGGGAGAGAGCCTGCATCTTATCTGCATCTTGCGGGGAGGGATTCTTTTTCTGACGGATTTGATGCGCCAGATAACAGTTCCTAACACAATTGATTTTATGGTCGTAACCTCCTATGGAACTGCTCGGAAGACAACCGGTCAGGTACGAATTACCCTTGACCTCCAGGAGAACATTCAGGGGCGGCATGTGCTGCTGGTCGAAGATATTGTTGACAGCGGATATACAATCGCCTCGGTTTTAGAATTCCTTGAGACACGCCATCCCGCAAGCCTGCGAGTTTGCACCCTTTTGAATAAACCAGAACGACGTGAGGTAGATGTGCCGATCCATTACTGTGGTTTCATTATCCCTAATAAATTCGTATTTGGGTACGGATTGGATATGGACGAGTACTTCCGAAATTTACCGTTTATCGCAACAGTAGCCCTGGATCGTTATCGACCCACAAACGAATCAGGTTGAATCGAGCATCTATTGAATCTGTTACCTTCGTTCCCTTTCAGCGATCTACTTGAGCAGGTGCGATCGACTTTGCCACCAGATATCACCGCCTATCTGGTTGGTGGTGCAGTCCGGGATGCGCTGCTCAATCGTCCGGTTCATGATTTGGATTTTGCATTGTCCAGCAGGGCGCTTGAAGCAGGTAGAAGGGTGGCAAACGTCATGGATGGAGCCTATTATCCATTGGATGTTGAGAGGCAGACGGCGCGGGTTATCCTGACACCACCGGATGGGGATCAGCAGGTGCTGGATTTCGCACTGCTGCGCGGTGCGGATATCGAAAGCGACCTGCGCGATCGCGATTTTACGATCAATGCGATGGCGGTAGAACTGGACGATCAGGCAACGCTGCTGGACCCGTTGAAGGGCGCAGCAGATTTACGGAATGGCATCCTGCGCGCCTGCTCTGATACTGCATTCAGCGACGATCCGATCCGGGTGCTGCGCGGTATTCGTCATGCGTCGGTGTTTGACTTACGAATACCTTCACAGACAGGTATGTTGATGCGTCAGGCAGTAAAATTAATTCCCAATGTGTCCATCGAGAGAATTCGTGACGAACTTTTCCGTGTTTTTGAACGCCCGGGAGCGGCTGTTGTGGTTCGCGTTATGGATCGTATGGGAGTGCTTAACCATGTGCTGCCAGAACTGCAGCAGATGAAGAACGTGGAGCAATCGCTTCCCCATACTGATGATGTTTGGCATCATACGCTTGAAGTGCACAACCGATTGGATGATGTTGAAGATGTTCTGGGCAGCCGCTATGATCCGGAGGCGTCTGCCAGTTGGGCGCTCGGTTTAATGTCAGTGCGTCTTGGTAGGTACAGGGACAATACCTCTCAGCATTTGCATGCCTCCA
>JAUXFR010000220.1 GCA_030622805.1 Anaerolineae bacterium
ACTACAAATTCTTTCTTAATAGGTTTCGTAAATATGTCGCTGGAAATCACGCACAGGTGATTGCTTACGTGCTCATGCCGAACCATTATCATTTCCTGCTGGAAATATCATCGGAAGACTTTTCCAAAGCAATGCAAAAATTCAGCATATCCTATGTCAAATCGATAAATAAACGCTATAATCGCACCGGCTCACTGTTTGAAGGTGCATTCCAAGCGCGACGAATTGATCGTAATGAATATCTTCTTCATCTATCCCGATATATTCATCTGAATCCGGTTCTGGCGGGATTGGTTCGACATCCAGAGGATTGGGTTTATTCCAGCTATCGGGAGTATATTGGACTACGAAATGGTACACTTCCTCGACCGGATATAATCCTCTCCCAGTTTCAGACTTCCGAAATCTCGGAGATTTCGGAAGTCTATCGGCAATACCAGCTATTCGTTGAAGATTATCGACTTGAAGAACTCGATTCTATCAATCACCTGACAATCGAATAGAACTTCAACATCACCTACTCCCCTTAGTTCCTTCTCTCCTTCTCCTGCTTCTGAAAGATCAGGAGAAGGAGAGAGCTGCTTCCCCCATCTACCATACCCGATTAAAAACGGTTACAATGTGATCATATTAATGGTATGTATTACCAGTGGATAACAGGAACAACGATGCCTCGCACACCGACTCGCGATCGAATCAATACAGAACAAATCGACACCACCCCCAGTCGCCGCCCCGAATGGATAAAAGTCCGCGCACCGGCAGGTGAAACGTATCAATGGCTGCAGGACTTGATGCGCAGCAAGTCTTTACACACCGTCTGCGAGGAAGCCATGTGCCCGAACATATGCGAGTGCTGGGGCTCCGGAACTGCCACCTTTTTAATGATGGGCGACATATGCACTCGCTCGTGCGGTTTTTGCGACATCAAGCGCGGTAAACCAGCCCCACTGGATTGGATGGAACCGGAGCGCATTGCCCAGGCGGTGCGGGCGATGAAACTCAAGCATGTAGTGATCACTAGCGTCAATCGCGACGACCGAGTAGACGGGGGTGCGCCAATCCTCTCAATGGTCATCCGCCGCATCCGTGAACTGCATCCAGGCTGCTCCATCGAAGTACTGATCCCCGACTTTAAAGGGAGCATAGAGACCCTGAAGATCGTCATGGACGCCCAACCCGAGATTCTCAACCACAATGTCGAGACCGTGCCCCGCCTTTTCAAAAAGATCCAGCCCCAGGACCGCTACGAATGGGCAGAAGCCACGCTGAGCAACGCCAAAAGGCTCGATCCGGAGGTGCTCACTAAATCGGGCATCATGGTCGGGCTTGGAGAGAACTTTGACGAAGTTAAGGAAGTGATGCGGGATCTGCGCGACTGGAGCGTCGACATCCTTACGATCGGTCAGTACCTGCAGCCCAGCAAGAAGCACCTTCCCATCGAGCGCTACTACACTCCAGAAGAATTCGACGAACTGGAGCAGTATGGTCTGGGTATAGGTTTCAAATGGGTGGAAAGCGCTCCACTCGTACGCTCGTCATAGCACGCCGCTGAACAGGTGCGCGCCCTCAGCATTGTACACCGCAAACTTTACAGCGATCCGCATACCGTTTAGCAAACAATGCTTATGGCTATCAAAAAAGCTGGCACGAAGCATGCAATCCTGAAGATGGAACTTTAACTTAGAATCCGACGTCTTGAGTGAGGTTTTTTTTGGAAATTCCCAACATTGGATCGTGCACGCACAATAAAGGAGGTGCTCTTGTGAAACGCTCCCTCTTCTTAACAATTATAATCCTGGTCTCGCTGGTTCTGGCTTCCTGCGGCTCTTCTAATCCAGAAAGTACTCCTGATGAAGCTAATCCGTACGCAGTATTTACGCAGGCCGCTCAAACAGCCGAAGCAAGAAGTGGAGAGATAGCCAATAGCACCACCACGCCATCCGCCCCTATACCCTCCGCAGCCCCGACTGAAGCTGCAACCACCCAGGCGACCGAATCCACAACTGGCGAAACCGCTGCTACACAACCATCCGACAAGTCTGGTGACGCAGCAGAGTTCGTCAGAGATGTGAGCATCCCTGACGGGACAGAGGTGCCACCCAACGGCAACTTCACCAAGACATGGCGGCTGAAGAACACCGGCTCGACCACCTGGACCACAGACTATAAAGTGGTGTTCATCGGCGGCGACCGGATGGGAGCGCCCGAAGCTGTACCGCTCGTCCAGACCGTTGCTCCAAATCAAGATATTGACATTGCCGTCGACCTGATAGCGCCTGATATCCCGGGCACATACACCGGGTATTTCAATCTGCAGAACAAGAACGGGGAAAAATTTGGCGTCGGTGTCGGCTCCATTGAAGCTTTCTGGGTCGAGGTCACCGTCAGCGAGGACGCCATACCCCTGGCAACCAATACTCCTTCCACACCGGCTGAAGCTGTGACACAGGTGTTCCTCTATACAGATGTCATCAATGTCAACATATGCCCACACACCTACATTTTTAACGCAATTATCACGCTCAGCGAGGCCGCTCCCGTCACCTATCGACTGGAAGCCGAAATCGAGACGCCAGGCGTTGTCGTAATACTGCCTGAACCGGTGACTGTGAACTTGGATGCCGGCTCGCACACATTCGAGTTCCCACTGACATTCACCAGCGATGTCAAAGGATTCGTCCAGCTTCACGTAACCTTCCCCGGGGATCACTACTCCAACCCTGTCAACTTCACTCTCTCTTGCCCATAGGGACTGTATAGAATGTAAAATGTCTTTGACACAGGCTATAAAAGATGAGGCGCGGCGTCTGGGTTTCCAGTTGGTCGGAGTTACCACACCAGATCCACCGCCTCATCTTTCTGTTTATACAGATTGGTTGAAAGCGGGGAGGCACGGTCAGATGGGCTACCTGGCCAGCGAACGCAGCCGGCAGCGCCGCGCCGACCCCAGGCAGATCCTGCCGGACTGCCGGTCTATCTTAGTTCTGGGAATGCCTTACTACCGTCCTGGGGATAAGGGAAATGGGAGAGGGGAAAAGAAAATAACTGAAGGGCTCCACATGGGTCGAGTGTCTGCGTATGCCTGGGGGGACGATTATCATGACGAACTCCCAGAGCGTATGCAGAACCTGGTTCGATATATTGAAGGGTTGGTAGGACATCCTATCTCTAATCGCACGTATACAGACACCGGGCCAATCCTTGAGCGTGATCTGGCGCAGCGCGCCGGATTGGGGTGGATCGGTAAGAACACCTGCCTGATTAACCCCAGGGCTGGTTCTTATTTTTTCCTGGCTGAAATCCTATTGGGGGTTGAACTGGAACCGGATCCCCCCTTCACGCCTGACCACTGCGGAAGCTGCACTCGCTGTATTGACGCCTGCCCCACAGGCTGCATCCTGCCCGACCGCACACTCGACGCCCGTCACTGCATCTCATACCTGACAATCGAACTTAAAGACTCAATACCAACCGAATGGCGATCACAGATCGGCGATTGGGTATTTGGCTGCGATATCTGCCAGCAAGTCTGTCCCTGGAACCA
>JAUXFR010000190.1 GCA_030622805.1 Anaerolineae bacterium
AATCCTGGTGTGTAAATCCAAAGAGGAGGCGCGATTCACCAGGAATCACATTTTCGGTAGGTAAAACCTTGCGAGGGTTTTCTTAGAATACACTTTCTTGTAAATCATGCTGATAAGAAATACAAGTTGTTTTGTATTCCAAACCCTCGCAAGGCTGCGTAAAATTCGTTGACTATTCTACTACTGCACGAAATTATTCTTATAGACTGACCTGCGGCAGATCGGCCATAGCGGCTTCGATCGCTGCCTGCGGGTATTCATAATCCTCCAGGTTACCACTATAATAATGCAGGTAGGCGGTCATATCGAAGTGACCATGTCCTGACATGTTGAACAGGATGATGCGTTCTTCACCCTTTTCTTTGGCATCCAAAGCCTCATCGATGGCGACACGGATTGCGTGCGCTGTTTCTGGGGCAGGGATGATGCCTTCAGCCCGTGCAAATTGAACAGCGGCTTCAAAAGTGGTTAATTGGTGGACGGCAACCGCTTCCATGTAACCGCCATCCACAAGTGCGCTGAGGCTGGGTGCCATCCCATGGAGGCGCAAACCACCTGCGTGGATCGGAGCGGGAATAAAGCTGTGTCCCAACGTGTGCATTTTTACGATAGGCGCCATCTTGGCTGTGTCACCATAATCAAATGTATAAGTTCCGCGTGTGAGTGTAGGACATGCGGTTGGTTCGACAGCGACAAAGCGTGTGTTCTTCCCTTCAGTAAATTTGTATCTCATGAAAGGATAGGCTAATCCGGCATAATTTGAACCGCCGCCGACACACCCGATCACAACATCAGGATATTCACCAGCCAGATCCATCTGCTTAAGCGCTTCTTCGCCAACAACGGTCTGGTGCATCAGTACGTGATTGAGCACTGATCCCAGGCTGTACTTCTTTTTTCCTTCTGAGGTAGCGGCAACTTCGACGGCCTCTGAGATGGCAATCCCCAATGACCCCGGGGTGTCGGGATCTTGAGCGAGTATGGAACGACCGAAATTTGTGCGGTCGGAAGGGCTTGCGTACACATCGGCTCCATAAGTCTCTATCATAATCCGGCGGTAGGGTTTCTGAGTATACGATACCTTAACCATGTATACTTCAAGGGGAATTTCGAAAATATTGCAGCCAAAAGACAGAGCAGAACCCCACTGACCTGCGCCGGTCTCCGTGGTCATCGCTTCGGTGCCACTGATCTTGTTGTAATAAGCCTGAGCGACGGCAGTATTTGGTTTATGGCTGCCGGGAGGGGAGACGCCCTCATGCTTGTAGTAGATATGAGCAGGCGTGTCTAAAGCTAATTCCAGGCGTCTGGCGCGCAGCAATGGGGTGGGACGCCACAATTTGTATACATCACGAACCGCTTCTGGGATTTCAATGTAGCGATCTGTGGTGATTTCCTGCATAATCAGTTCCATTGGGAAAAGAACTGACAGGAAGTCCGGTGTTACTGGCTCCATTGTCTGAGGGTTGAGAATGGGTGCGGGAGGGATTGGGTTGTCGGCATTGAGGTTGTACCAATATTTTGGCAGGTCTGTTTCATTTAGAATAAATCGAGTCTGTTCAGTCATAATGGTCTCCTTTTTGGGGGTGTTCTACATGATATTGTGTATTCTCTTGTACAAAATTGCTCATTCATTTACCTCCTGAATCACATAACAACGGATCAAAATATCGTGGGTGGAAACACCGGTTTGTTCAGGTACGTAAGCCATGATTGATGATCTGGAATTAAAAAACGATCATCCTGCTTGGGGACGAACGTTTTTCCTGATCCGCGGTACCACCCCGGTTAGGCTGCATTTCGGTTAAACATAAAACCCCGTCGGTGATGCGACGGGGAAGAAGCCAGCCTCACTCATAAGCGTAATCTGTAAATCGCTAAACTATTGAAATCAAGCGTTTGACGAAGAATCTGATTACTTGCCTAAATAACGGTGGCTTTTCCGGCACAGACTAATCCACATCTTTTATTTTATCCCTGGCTTTCGCGAATTTCGTGATGTGTTTCACCTGGCGACTCCAAGGGCCATTCGGCTTCGGCGTTCAGACGGGGCTTTCACCAACCCCCGCTCTCTGGGCTGTCGTTTCGGAGCTTACTATTCCTTTTCAAAGTCTTTGCAGTATTATTTGGGAAATTATATTCTTTTCGATGGATTTGTCAAGTGTCTCTTAAACTTGTCTTAACATAATGACTGCGTGAGGATAGGCAGCTGAGAATTTTCTAGCTGTCTGCAGGGATTCTATTCAGGATTTGAAGCGTGTGGGGGAATGGATTTTTATCGTCCACGCAGTGGTAAGAGATTTCAGCAACCGTCCACTCTCGATCATCAAAATCAGGGAAGAACGTATCACAATCTGTCAAGCTGTGCACTCGGGTAAGGTAAATTCGGTCGGCGATGTTTATCGTCTCCTGGAATAACTCTCCGCCCCCGATCACAAATACCTCATCATCTCCTCGCTCTTCTGCCAGGGACAACGCTTTTTGAATTGTATGGACGACAAATCCTGATTCGATGCAATAATCCGGATCGCGTGAGAGGACGATGGTCGTCCTGCCTGGCAATGAGCGACCGATAGATTCATAGGTTTTACGTCCCATGACGAGGTGGTGCCCCATTGTTATCCCCTTGAAGCGTTTCAGGTCGGAGGGCAGGTGCCAGGGGAGCTGGTTGTTTTTCCCGATTCCACTCGCCTGGTCCATCGCAACAATTATGCTTATGATCAAATTGATATCGCTGCCTTTATGTGTGGATGCGCCTGGTAATTTTGTAGATCAAAATCTTCGTACTGGAAATCAAAAATTGATCTGATCTGGGGGTTGATCTTCATCACGGGGAGTTGAAATGGCTGTCTTTCTAGCTGAGATTTCGCCTGTTCTATGTGGTTCGTGTAGAGATGAGCGTCACCGAAAGTGTGTACAAATTCCCCTGCTTGTAGACTGCACGCCTGTGCAACCATCATGGTGAGCAACGCATACGAAGCGATATTGAAGGGAACTCCAAGGAATACGTCTGCAGATCGCTGGTAAAGTTGGCAGGAAAGTGTGTCGTTCACGACATAAAATTGAAAAAACGCGTGACAAGGGGGCAGAGCCATCTTATCAATTTCACCCACATTCCAGGCGCTGACAATAATCCGGCGTGAGTCAGGATTATGCTTTATCCTGTCGATAGCCTCGGAAATCTGGTCGATGGATTCTGATTCTGATGTACGCCAGCTCCGCCACTGACCTCCGTAAACCGGTCCCAATTCTCCATTTTCGTCTGCCCATTCATTCCAGATGCGAACCCCGTGATCCTGCAGATATTTCACATTAGTTTCCCCTCTCAGGAACCATAACAGCTCGTAGATGATAGATCGCAGGTGCATTTTTTTTGTTGTGAGCAGGGGAAAGCCATCCTGCAGATCAAAACGCATCTGGTAACCAAATACAGAGACTGTCCCGGTTCCAGTCCGGTCGCTCTTATCTACCCCGTAATCAAGAAGATGTTGAACCAGGTCTAAATACTGTCGCATAGTATAAGCTCTTTCTATACACAATCATCCCAGAATTTGCTTTGTGTACTCAATGTCTCTATGGATCTGTTTGCTCAACGCATCAACACTCGAGAATCGCACTTCATCCCGAATCCGTGCGAAGAGGTCTATCTGAATCTGTTTGTTATAGATATCCTGATCGAAATCCAGCAGGTGAACCTCTACCCGTGGGGTGAGTTCTTGATTTTTAAATGTCGGTCGCACTCCTATGTTTGCGACTGCTTTCCAAGAATTGTCAGCATAGTGAGCTATGCAGGCATAAACGCCCGTTTTTGGAAGCATAAGTTCTGGCCATACATCCAGGTTTGCAGTTGGAATGCCCAATGATTTTCCGCGACCATCACCTGGTACAACCGTTCCAATGATCCGGAATGGGCGCCCCAACATCTTTTCTGCATAAGATATCTCCCCATCAGAGAGAGCAGTTCGAATTCGGCTGGATGAGATGATCTCACCTTCATTCTGAACAGGTTCAATGACATTGAGCGTGTAACCAAACACGGAACTTAGCTCGCGCAGCCAGGT
>JAUXFR010000054.1 GCA_030622805.1 Anaerolineae bacterium
GAGTTCGCTCGTCTGGTTGAGACCTACTATGATGTGATTTATCGCCTGGGATTAAAAATGCTCAACAACCCACAGGACGCCGAGGATATCCTGCAGGAGACCTTCATCAAAGCCTACAAACATCTCGAAGGATTCGATGGTCGCTCTAGTCTGTCAACCTGGCTCTACCGTATCGCCACTAACGAAGCGCTGATGCTGCTTCGACGCCGCAAGCACATCGAAGTCTCCATTAATGAACCATATCAAACACATGGACAGGATCCCGAGCCTATCGATATCGTAGATTTTTGCTGCCTGCCCGAAGGTGAGCTTCTCTCGACCGAGGCACGCATCCATCTGGACCAGGCAGTCGAGCAGCTGCCCCCAAAAATGCGCGTAGTCTTTGTGCTGCGTGACATAGAAGGTCTTTCGACCAGAGAGACCGCAGAGGTGCTGGACCTGAGTGAAACAGCAGTGAAGACCCGTCTTTCCCGCGCCCGCTTGCGTTTGCGCCAATCGCTTTCCAGGTATTTCGGTGAGCATTATGCCTCCGAATTAATGGTCCGCGGGAATAAAACTATTGGAGAGAAGCTGTGATAGATCACAAGAACTGCCGCTTCCTGATCGATTCGCTGTCCGATTACGTGGATGGGACATTGGATGAAACGTTGTGCGCGGAAATCGATCGCCACCTGGCGGATTGTGAAGATTGTCGTATCGTTGTAGACTCTCTTCGCAAGACGATCTATCTATATCACACCACAGCTCAGGAGACAGGGGCGCCGCAGGAGGTTCATAAACGTCTGTTCCACCGATTGAATCTGGACGAGTCTCTGGAGACAGGCTCACAGTAGTACATTTCGGGGTGGCTAGATTTCCGGTTTTTTTCATTCTATTTAGGGTAAACGACCAACCACATTCTCCATTGGTAAAACAACCATCCGTGTTCCCCTTCAGGTAAATAACCAACCGCGTTTTCCATTGTGTACCCAACCAACCGTGTCCCCCGACGGATAGACAACCAACCGCGTTGGTCGGAGGTATGATATACACGAACTTCTTTAAGATTTGCAACCTTTTCTCCATTTGTGCATCAAAGGGAACGAAATGGGAAAACATACCATAGAGCCACTACTGGAACCTCTTAAACCATTTACCAGTGAGGGGTCTCAAGAGCAGCCAGATTCAGAAGCGATTGAACTGCACGCCGGCGATCTGTGCCCTGTATGTGGATCTGAGCGACTGGATTATGATGGCTTGCTGAACCTCACCTGTCCCGTATGTGGTCCGGTAGCAGTGGGTTGTTTCACCTGATAAAAATTATTTGTTCGCCCCGTTGGGGCGCAAAGGAGACACGAATGACGATAAAACTATTGAACAATGAAGTGATCGAACAGGTGCAGGAAGTATTCGATGGATTAAGTGAGCCGGTTCAGGTGCTTTTCTTCGGCAAAGGATTCGACTGCGATTACTGTGAAGACACCCTGCAGCTGATCCGGGAAGTTGTGGATATTTCCGATAAACTTGAATTGACAGAATATGACATCGACGAAGATGCTGCCATCGCCGGACAGTACAATATCGATAAGGCGCCTGGTTTGGTGATCGCTGGACTCGATGGTAAGCAGATACTGGACTATGGCATACGTTTCGCCGGCATCCCATCAGGTCATGAGTTCAGCTCACTGATCAACACAATGCTTCTAGTATCTGCACGCGACTCAGGCTTGAACCAGGAGACACGGGAATTTCTACAGGAACTCAACCAACCAGTACAGATGCTGGTCTTCGTAACCCCGTCCTGTCCTTACTGCCCGCGTTCAGTTATACTCGCCCACCAGATGGCGTTGGAGAGCCCAATGGTCGAAGCGGAAATGATCGAAGCGACTGAGTTTCCTGAGCTTTCTACTCGCTTTGGCGTAAGCGGTGTTCCTCAAACCACCATCAACGCAGGAGCCGGAATGGTGGTTGGTGCAGTGCCCGAAGGACAATTAATTGCTGAAATCAATAATGCTCTGAACTAAATAACCCCCAAAAAAACCCGGGGGGTCCCAAATCTCTGGGTTTTTGAGAGGATTTCGATTTCTCCTCTCAATCTGTCCCTTCTGTGGTAAATAATTAATGGCACTGATTTAAGAAATTATCATTCTTTAGGAGGAACTATCTTGGATGTAAAAGTAAACTGGAAGGGGGGGCTGAGCTTCGATGGTACCACAGGTTCGGGATACACACTCCCATTGGGCGCTTCTCCGGTCGTTGGCGGTGCAGATGATGGCTTCCGTCCCATGGAATTGATGGCGATTTCGCTGGCAGGCTGCACCGGGATGGATGTGATCTCCATCCTGCAGAAGAAGCGCGAACAGGTGACCAGATTTGATGTGCAAGTGCACGCTGAACGCACCGAGAAACACCCCAAGGTCTTTACCAGCGTAGCTGTCGATTTCCATGTCTCAGGACACAACATCAGTGAAGATGCCCTGCTGCGGTCTATCGAACTGTCAGCAGAAATCTACTGTCCGGCGCAGGGCATGCTCAAGCAAGTTGTGCCGATTGAAATCAGGTATTACATCTACGAAGAACGGGGGGATGGAGAGCGGTCTCTTGTCAAAAGTGGGACTTATGAGCCTGCCAATACTTGAACTAAAACTCGTTATCGAATAAGACAGCGTAGAGGCAGACCATGAAGCCACTGCCTTCCGATCACTGATTACTAATTACTCAATATAAATCTCGACGTGTTCACCGTCTTCATCGTCAATCACATCAATTATCTTTCCGGAAGCGCCTTGATTAATCGCTTCCACTAACTCATCGAACTCGATGCCCGGCGCGTACTGCGAGGCGATGTTCAGACCCGCGTCCACCAGACCGATAGGCAGGTTCACGGTGGCTTTGGATTTGCCGGTGACCATATCCGTGACACGGATTCGCAGCCAGCGCGCTCCCCCAGCCGCATCGCGCAGCGATTTGCGCGGTTTTACCTTTGGTGTTTCACTCAGCGCAGTCAGCAGCTTGGCGCCCTCCTCCGCTGTGATCTTGCCTTCGTCGATCATGCGCAGGATCCTCATCCGTTCTTCTGTCGATGCCATCATGATTTTTTACCTCATTGAACAATTATTTACTCACCACAGAGCGCACGGAGCACACAGAGAATTATGCGTTTTCTCTATGCTCTCGGTGGTATCCATAGTGGAATTAGTTCGTGTTGTAGCAGCTAACATATCGTCAAATATTATCTATCCTATATATATTTCTACGTGCTCGCCGTCCTCTTCATCTACTTCGATAAAAACCGGGTTGTCCGGTGTGGCTGAATCCTCCAATGCATCCAGCGCCATCATAATATCATTCACTGAGGCACCGTGCATATCCGGGATAAAGCCGCCAAAAATACGCATTGCCCAGCGTGTAAATCGTAGTGGGATTGGCAGGCTGATGGCGATCGTTTGTGGTCGCGCCCCGGGTCTCTGCTTGACGCGCAGATGCAGCCAGCGCGCCGTGCGAGACTGCGCAGCCAGCACCAGCACCACCAGACCCAGCGCAAAGAAGGCGCTGGCGCAGATGAAGCCGAAACCAAAACCCGCAGCCTGGAACGCCCACAACATAAACAGACCGCCAACCACAACGATGGCAACCCCGATCCAGAGCGGGATCATCCACCACCGCCGCCACTTGTCCGCGTCGGCTGGCCAACTTCGCGCACTGCCTTCGCTGTGAATTTCCGCATCCACTGCTTCCGCTTCAGAACTCGCTTCAGCCGGCGCTTCCTCAACGGGGGGTGTTTCTGCATCGGACGACGCTTCTTCCACATGGGGAAGCGCATCCCCTTGCTCAGCCACACCCGTTAGATGTATTACGGCAGCCGGTGCCTGTTCTTCCTGTTGTACAACTACTGCTTCGTCTGGGGGCTGCTGCGTATGGCTCAGCTCTTTCAGTAAACGCAAACCCTCTTCCGGGCTGATCTCTCCGCTATCGATCTTATCCAAGATCTGCATGCGTCGGTTCTGTTCCATCATCTCTGCACCTCGCTACGCCTGACCTTCAAGGGCTGCCAGCAGATGCTCCGCCTCATCGGGCGTGATCTTTTTCTGTTCGAGCATTTGCAGGATCATCAATCGTTCTTCTTCGGACACCGGCTCCTGTGCTGGGGTGGAGGGTGTGCCAACTCCGACCGTCCAGGCTCTGCGCTTACGCCCACGCCGGCTGGCTGCCCTCGCCTGCATCTCTTTTTTACGCTTGGCTGCTTTCAGCTTGCGTTCCAGCTTCACCTGCGCCCGGCGCATCTTTGCCTGCGTCTGCTCGGAGGCCTGCTCGCTGCGGACACGCCACTGCTCCATGATTCGTTCCATCTCCTCTTCGGTCATCCCCGAACTGCTGATCGTAGTGGATAAACGTTCGAATTGTTCGTTTAACTGCTGGTTCATCATCTCCATTTGCATTTCGATCTGGGCTTCGACCTGTTCGGCTATCTGATCCCCGAAGTCTTCCGGCAGCGGGGCATAAGTTTCATCTTCCTGTCCGTCCTCCCAGCTTTCAAACGCAGAAAAGTATACGGCACCCCCGGCGGAAAGTTTTATACCAACATCGCCATCCCCCAGTGTAAGTTCGCAATCTCGCTCTTTGACCGCCTGCGTTCCCTCCGGCAGCCTCAGGCGAATCGATTCTGAACGGCTGGTCAGCTTTAGTGCGGCGCTGGCTTCCTGCGGGATACGGCAGTGTAGGTTGCCGTCAGCCTTAATATTGTATTCGCTCCCCAGCAGTTTGCTGAGGCGTAAGCGGGCGTTGCCATTAGCCACTGTCCGGATGCCGCCATCTACATCCCTGAGGTCCAGATTACCGTTCACCAGTTCGACCTGGCAGGCGCCCTGGACGCTGCGCAGAGTCAGATTGCCGTTGACTTTACCAACCTGCACGTCACCAGAGACTTGCTTGGCAGAAAAATTGCCATGCACCGTTTCAACCTGGATGCCGGATACGTCTTTCAAAGCAAGATGACCATAGACGCTTCCCATAGTGATCTGGTCATGCAAATACTTGGCGCGTACAGCAGCGTGAGCCGCATCAATCCGCAGATTGGCATCGTGGGGCATGCGTACAGTACAATCGCTACTGCAGCTCAGCCGCACCACATCGTTCTGCTCTTCCAGCTTCAGGTTGTTGGGTTGAGCCGTGGCGGTTACTTCTTCCCTATCCCAACCCCTCAATGTCAGGTTTCCATAAGCTTGTTCAATGATAACTTCCGGTGCTGAACTCGTGGCTACTGTAATTTTATCCATGCAAAACCTCTTTATCGGCTTTTTAAAATATTATTTTTCTCGCAGCAGCTCCATCGCGACTTCGGCGCTGATGGCGCCTTCGTCAAGCTGCTCCAGGACGCGCTGCCGGTCTTCCTCTGAAAGCCCTTCATCCTCCTCAACGCCGCCGGGCTCATACCCCATGGCACGGATCACTTCGTGCAGCCGGTTGCGGATGGTCGGGTAGGAAAGATCGAGTTCTTTTTCCATGCGCTTGATCTTGCCTTCATTCCGCACAAACACATCGACAAATTCGAGCTGCTCCTGGGTGAGATCGCTGAACGGACCACCCGTGAAACGTCCCTCGATGGTTGTATCGCAATCTCGGCAGTAAATGCGCGTTACGGTGATCTCCCCGTTGCATAATGGGCATCTGGTAGGTAAGGTGTTCATAGTGCTCCCTTAAAATGCACTTCAACAATAATGATATAAATATGCCACTTTCAACAATATTATACAGATAGATATGAATATTGTCAAGTGTTACTTAAGAAATATTTATTTGTAGATTAAAAATGTTAAGGGGAAAGATATTATAGTATTCCACACTTGACCAGTGTCAACTCATTACCACCCCGGGGCAGCGCACGATATTCCAGCCGGTCGACGGACGCCTTGATCAGATACACACCCAACCCACCGATGGGTCGATTTTCCAGGGGTAATAAGATATCCGGTACCGGGACCTGGGTGGGGTCGAACGCCGGCGCCTGGTCGCGCAGACGCACGATCAGAGAGTCACCATTCCGCTCCGCTTCAACTTCAATCGAGCCTGGCTCACCACGGTAACCGTGTTCAACGATATTGTTGGCAGCTTCATAAACCGCCAGCGAGAGGTCGTAAGTCCCATCCGGGTCAGCGCCGTATGCTGCTGCCGCCTGTTCAACAAACTCACGGATGGTGTTCAGGCTGTGGATATCTGCCGGTACGCAGATTTTTAAGTGGTGTTGCATATGCTTCTATTATAGCAAGATACCTGGGAATTTGTGGTTGGGTGCTTGGGGAATCAGGTGAGAGGGGGGTAAGGGATGGGGGAGAATAATTAGTAGGGAGTAGGGAATCGGTAACTGCAAACGCTGTAAATACAAGAACCGAAAGATGATCAGCAGGAACCTTGCGAGGGTTTGGAAATGTTGAGACAACCCTCGCAAGGTTTGGTTGGCAGCTACGGAATGAGTATTTCCTGACCCACTTTCAACTTGTATGGGGAACTCAACTGGTTTGCATAAGCAATCGCATAAGGATACGCATCGCCGAACTGGCAGGCAATCGAATAGATCGTGTCCCCTTTTTTAACCCTGCAGGTTGCAGGATGATCACGCAGGGAGTTGCTGCCGGGGAAGGGATGGCCAGTTTGCGGTATCTTCAGCTTCATCCCCCTGAACACGATTGAATTATAGGATAATCCATTCAATCTGAGCAGTTCGTCGGGATTTACGTTATAACGCCTGGCGATACAGTAAACAAATTCACCTGACTGCAGTATATGTGTTTTAGGCAGACCAGGCGTAGGCATGGGCACATCAGTAACCAGTTCCGTCTTCTCAGTTGGAATTGCTGCGGCTGCCTCTGTTGCCTGCGGCACGGAGGTCGCCTGCGCTGGTACCTCCTGGGCGACAGCGGTTTGAGTTGCACCCGCCTGATCTGAGCCGGGAGTTGGGGACGGTGTTCCTCCCGATACGAGCGGTACCCAGGCAGCAGTCTCACCGTCCCAGCGGTAGCGCTCCTTGCCATCGGAACTCATGATCACCCAATATCCGCTGGGATCAATCTGCGGCACACGGTCTCCCAGTTTTGAGATAAGATCATCGGGCACGATCGGGACCCATACTCGCATGTCAGCGCTCAACCTGTAGACACTCCTGCCATCAGATGTGTACAGCACCCCTTCGACCGCTTTATATTCCATCACCAGGGCGGACTCAGGCAGCACTGGCAGGGAGGTGGTGTCATCGCCCTCTCCGGGCACATCGCCGGATGATGGGGTGGCTGGTTCCACCTGCTCGGTGGGCGTCCCAGCCTGCGCCAGCCTGTCGCTGGTCATGGTAGCTGCCTGACTTTCGGCGACAACCTGTTGGGAAGTGACGCCCTGCGACACCCAGACCAGAGAAACCAGGATGAGCAGCAGTATCAGTAAACCAGCCAGTTTGAAGACATCCCCCCGGTTAAAGGTATCAGTGAACTTCATAATTCTTGTCTCCTCCGTTTTGGGCGCGCCTTCCAGAAAATAGCGCTGTTGGACGGTCCCAAAGCCAACTACTCAACTGGCTGTTCTCCTGTATAGGTCTCATCACTGGAGTCTTGAACTTCCTCGCTTGCTTCCTGTACTTCTCCGCCTGCATCTGACACCTCGTCGCTGACTTCCTGCACCTGGTCACCCTCATCTGGTGTTTCGAAGTCTACATCCATTCCCTGATCGACCACGTCCTGCGCATCACTGACAACCTCATCAGCTTGCAGATCTTCATCTGGCGCAGCCGCACCCGAGACAACAGTACCTTCACTTATTTCAGGCACCCATTCGCTTTCTACATCCGCTTCTGCAACCGCAGAAGCGGATGCTTCAGCGGCC
>JAUXFR010000012.1 GCA_030622805.1 Anaerolineae bacterium
AACAGCAGACTCTCCCCTCTTCTTGTGGGAAATATTACGTAGAAATGGTATGTATGCAAATATTGTTTTCTTAAATTACGGGCAAACTCCAAAATTATAAACCTGGAAGGTAATATACCCGGTCCTTTTTCGATACGATTACCTGCCTCGCAGCATCCGGAAGACCATACCGACCATAAATCCGGCCGCGGTGAGCGCTGCCAGAGCGATCTTGGTGACATCCACAATGGGCTCGATATACACGCCACCCGGGGAGCTAACCACGATCGCGACCGGTCGTGAGAGCACTCGCCCCCCTCCACCCCCTCCTCCGCCCCCACCAATCTGCTTCTCGTCGCTCTCCTCACTGGTACCGAAACCGCTGCCTACGCCAAAGCCGGCAACAGAGAGCACTTCAGCCGTTGGCAAGATCACGATATCATCATGCTCAATCAGCTCGCCGTATACGGCAGCCACATCGGCAGCAGCCAGAAACTTATCCATCGTTTGCTGAATCACGGGATAAGCCTCTTCTATTTCGAATTGCTGCTCCACTTCTTGCTTGTTATTTTCTTCAGACATTGCTCTTCTCCTATCGAAAACTTTTGAATATGCGGGATATCAGCCAGGCAAACAGGGTGATCATGAACGTTGCTCCAAACAACATCCAAATTGTTTGCCGGGTTACATCAGGTATTGACAGAACCTGTTCCTCACCATCTTTGGTCTGCACAAGAATTGAGACGGGTCGGTTCCATATCAAACCACCGTTCATGCCAGGAATGGTCACCTGCATGGATTGTGCGAAAGGTGTGATCGTATGCTCGTTGATGGAAATTGGATCACCGGCTCTTATTTCGACATTCAACAAATTCATCTCATTGCTCCTCCTGATCGGCATCTTCCCTGGGCGTCTCCGTTTCATCGTCATCTTCCGATGTTTGGGCAGGCGACCAGCGATTCGCTAAATTTTCCAGCTCGAGGTTTGCGGATTTTAAAACGATGAGCAGCTCATCTCTAATCTTTCCCTCAATTTCGCTGCTGCGCACACGTTCCCCCAAATTTTCAGCATCCGCACGCAACCGCTGCGCTGTCGGACTTTCATTCCAATGTTCCGCTTCCTTATTCACAGCATCTCGAAATTCCAGCATGCCGTCTTCGATCTCTTTCTGCAATTTCTGCCGTTCTGGACTGTCCCAGGCTGTGTGGGCAGCATCGATCAGGTTTTTCCCCAGGCTGCGGAATTCCTCGGTAAGACTGCTCTCAGGTTTTTTATCTTCACTCATATTCGCCTCCATATTCTAATTCTACTTAATTTTACTCCATTTTAAACTATTCAGGCACACGTTAGGCTTTCCAGCAACCTTGCGAGGGTTTGTAATGTGAACCAGCTCGTTACGCTTATCAGCATAATTTACCAGGAAGCATGCTTCTGCAACAACCCTCGCAAGGTTTTTTATTCTCTTCGTTGATAAAACTTGATTTGTACTCTCACATATGAGATACTAAGTGCAATCAACAAGGAATCGGGAAACATACTCAATGCAAAAAAAGAGGAATATCGGCATAATCGGAGTTGGTTTGTTGGGTCTGGGCGCCTACCTCCTGCGGCGGCAAATGTTAGGACGCCTGATGAAATTGCAGCCTCCAAAATACGGCGTACGTGTCGAACGCGGATTGCGCATCCCTATGTCAGACAATACAATTCTGCTGGCTGATTTATACAAACCAAAAAGCAGCCGACTCTGTCCTACCATCCTGATCCGAACACCTTACGGCCGCGGGGGCACCGTTGGCCCAACCGGGCTGCTCCATGACTTCGTCGCTCAGCGATTCACCGAACGCGGCTACAATGTCTTCGTACAGGATGTACGCGGCACATTCAGTTCGGATGGTGAATTTGATCCATTCATTCACGAAGCCGATGATGGGCACGCAACCCTGGCGTGGATCGAAAAACAGAACTGGTTCAATGGTCTGGTGGGGATGTGGGGACCGAGCTACCTCGGTTATGTGCAGTGGGCAATCGCGGGTGGTGGTCCGCTGTATCTGAAGGCCATCGTTCCGATGATCACGGGTGCAAATTTAACCCACTCTGGTCTTCGAGACGGCGCACTGACCCTTGATACTGTCCTGCGCTGGATCATCCAGATCGATGCTATGGATCGCAAAAAGTACCTGGCGAACCTGCTTGGCTTACGGCGTATACGTCCCAAGACGATCGATAAGATCATCAGCCAACATGCAAATCACCTGCCCCTCTCCGAAATCGACCGCCAGGTTGTCGGTAAAGATGTGCCATTTCTCCAAGATTGGATGGAGCATCTCGATCCAGAAGATCCTTTCTGGGAGCGCTACGACCCAACCAAAACCTTTGGCAACGTGACGGCTTCCGCCCATCTGATCGGCGGTTGGTACGATATCTTTTTACGAGAAACGTTGGAAGACTATGCTCTGCTGAAAGAAAGCGGACATTCTCCACATTTAACGATCGGTCCCTGGCACCATTTTCATGGGGAATGTATGATAGAGGGCATACGTCAGGGTTTGATCTGGTTCGATGTCTTTCTGAAGGGCGATCGACGAAAATTGCGCGAAAAACCCGTACGAATTTATGTTTCAGGTGATGGTGGATGGCGCGAATTCGATAGCTGGCCCCCAGAGGCAAATAATGTTTATTTCTTCCTCCATCAAAGTGATGGAAATCATAGAAATCCAGGCTATGGTTTGGCTCCAGAACTTCCAGAACAACCTTTGCCACCCGATACATATATCTATGATCCAGAAGATCCTACGCCATCTATCGGGGGCGCAGAGATGAGTTTGAACGCCGGACCGGTCGATAACCGCGAACTTGAAGCACGTCCGGATGTTGTTTCTTTCACCTCGCAGCAGCTTGAAAACACCATCGAAGTCATTGGCTACGTTCGGTTGAAATTATATGCCAGATCGAGCCTGGAGAACACAGACTTCTACGCCCGGTTGCTGGATGTATACCAGGACGGACGTTCAATCAATATATGCGACGGCTTGCTGCGAATTAAACCGGGTATCGGTGAACTGCAAGCGGATGGCAGTAGATTAATAGAAATCGATATGTGGGCAACCGCAAACCGCTTCCAAAGCGGGCACCGGATCCGTTTGTTAATCGCCAGCGGTGCGCATCCCCGCTGGTCCAGAAACCTGGGCACTGGTGATCCTGTTCTAACAGCCACTCGCATGGTCTCCGCTGAACAAACGATCTTCCACGACCCAGAGCATCCTTCCGTCCTGATACTGCCCGTACTAACTCCCTGAGGTTGTATGATGAGGCATCCACTCCAATCTATCCAGCGCTTCCGAGTACCAATATTCTTCTCACTGCTCGCTCTGACGCTCATCCTGATGGTGATTTTTAATGTGCTCGGATCTCCCCTGATGACACTGGAGGCTCCTTTCGGAATAATTTCCTTTGAGCTGGCTGGCAGTGTCAGCCGATCTCAAGATATTATCGATTCGTGGGATCATAATGCACAACTACATGCAGCATTCAGCCTGGGGCTGGATTATCTGTTTATGGTGCTCTATTCAACAACGATCGCGCTGGGATGCATCTGGGCTGGAGAAGTTATGCAGGCAAATCACTGGCCCTTCTCCCGGTTCAGCGTTCCGCTGGCGTGGGGTCAGTGGCTTGCAGCGCTGCTGGATGTTGTTGAAAATATCGCATTAGTGATTATCCTGTTTGGAACAGCGGCCTCTCCTTGGTCGCAATTAGCACAATGGTGCGCAATCGCTAAATTCGCACTGATTTTTATTGGGATGATCTACATTTTCCTGGGTCTGATAGCGCATATATCAAAAAAGTTTGTATAGGCAATTACCTTAGAATCAGGCTCTCCCGCGACAATTATGTGCGTTATACGTATAAATATATAAGAGACTTGAATAGAACAGGAGGTAAAAAATGAAAAGAATAACTTTGCTGAGCGTTATCGCAGTAGTCGCTTTTGTCACACTTGCCTGTGGCATCTCATTTAACTTACCAGTGGATGAAATCGTCACGGGACCAACAACGGTGGATGAGATACTTATTCCATTCCCTGAAGAAGACGCACCTGCTGAAGTGACCCTGGCATTTGGTGCAGGCGAACTCGATTTATCCGCTGGAGCTGAAAACGCCCTGATCGAAGGGACTGCAAAATATAATATACCTGACTTTGCTCCAGAGATTGATATTAACGACACCGAAATCCGATTAGCTACAGGCAACCTTGAACTCACCGGTATTCCAAGGCTTTCGATTGATGATCTTGAAAATGAGTGGGATCTGCAGCTAAGTGACTATCCGATGGATCTAAAAATCAATGCCGGCGCTTACCAGGGTGATTTCGATCTGGGAGATCTATCTCTGAATTCATTGGAGATCAGCGACGGTGCAGCGGAGGTACGGTTGGACTTCTCAGAACCGAACAAAGTCGATATGAGCAGATTCCGCTACAGTACGGGGGCATCAAGTGTGAAGATGACCAACCTGGCGAACGCGAACTTCAGCTTGATGACCTTTCGAAGCGGCGCAGGTGACTATACCCTTGACTTCAGCGGAGAGCTGCAGAGGGATGCGAATGTGGTTATTGAATCGGGTATCAGCAAGATAACGATCATCGTGCCGGAAGGGATGGCAGCCGAGATAAGCCTGAAGGGTGGACTGACAAATGTTGACGCGGACGGTGATTGGGATCGCTCAGGATCAACCTATTCGCTGCCCGGAACCGGGTATAAACTCACCATCCAGGTCGAATTAGGTGCAGGCAATCTAGAACTGCGTACCTATTAACAACCAGAGATTCTTTCGAAAATTCAAAAGAGGAGGCTCATGAGCCTCCTCTTTATTTCTTAATTCAGGTTATTTGGTAAATATATTGTGGCAGATAGAATGAACTTAATTACATTAATCAATTGCGCTGTAGCCAGGGCCACTCTCAAAGTAATCGAAGTTCGGTTGAATATCCTCAGTTAAGTCAACAACTTCACCGGCTTCTAACTGCTTGACCGTATCGAGAACGACTGCTTCTCCGTGATGATTCGTGCCCTCGTAATGACCGGACAAACCCACCCTGCTGATATATTCACCACCTACAGCAGTGTAATCGCTGGGTACCTCATCTTCGGTGAAGATTGCCTCTAAGGGGCACTCAGGAATACAGGCTCCGCAATCGATGCAGGTGTCGGGATCTATGTAGAACCACGGCCACTCTTCCTGAGGTATGCCTGGCACTATGCATTCCACCGGGCAAACATCCACGCAGCCGGAGTCACGCAGGCACAGACTGGTAATAATGTGCGTCATTGTACATCCTCCTGTAAAAATAGTTTTGTTTTACCAGGTCTATCCCATACTCCAACCCGGCAAAAATTCTAATAATGCTGTTGCGATGATTTTAATCCTCTCGCCAATCTTTGTCAAGAAAATTTGATATCCTTCTATCCAAAACAAGGGATATAATATTTTTTGTGCTCATTCTTAAAATCCCCTTTTTTAGTAAATCAATCAGACCCGGGGATATTGTGGTTTTTAATAATTCCAAGTACGGAACTCTGATCAAACAAGTAGATCATATCGATCCAAAGACTGGGAGTCTAAGTGTTTCCGGAACAAACGAATACAGCGTTGACAGCCAGCGGATTGGGTTTGTCAGAAGTCAGGAAGTGATCGGAAAAGTTATCTGGCATATAAAGAAACCATGACGAAACGCTCGCTACCTTTCCCACCTCAACTGGCATTATTATTTGGAATTCTGGCAGTATCCACAGCGTCAATTTTTATTCGATATTCTCAAAATTACGCCACATCCCTGGTAGTAGCAGCATACAGGCTTTTGATCGCTGCACTGATTCTGGCGCCTATTGCATTTACCACAAGGAGAGAAGAACTCGCTGGATTCAAAAGCCGCGAACTGCGCCTTTCTCTGCTCTCCGGACTCTTTCTCGCGCTGCACTTCGCGACCTGGATCACGTCTCTGGAATATACAACCGTAGCCAGTTCTGTGGTTCTGGTCAGCACAACGCCACTCTGGGTCGCTCTACTTTCACCCATCACCCTGAAAGAGCCAGTTACAAGGAAAATGCTGCTCGGTATGGGTATGGCACTGGTCGGTGGTGTCGTGATTGGAATAAGCGACGCATGTATTGTCAGTGAAAATGGATTGATATGCCGGGATGCGGCAGAATTTATCAGAGGTGAAGCTTTTTTGGGTAACATACTGGCATTAATTGGAGCACTAATGGCAGCCGGTTACCTGATGGTAGGCAGAAAATTAAGAAACCAGATATCGAATACCAGCTATGTATTCATTGTGTACAGTATGGCAGCGGTCATTTTGGTCGTCATTGTGCTAATATCTGGAAATTCTCTTATTGGATACCCCAGAGAAGCCTATTTATGGTTCTTGCTGCTTGCCATCATTCCCCAATTAATGGGTCACTCAACATTTAATTGGGCTCTCGGCTACCTATCAGCAGCTTATGTATCCATCAGCATGCTGGGAGAACCGATCGGATCAACCATACTGGCGTACATTGTACTGGACGAGACACCCACATTATTTATGATTTTTGGTGCTATACTTATTATGGCAGGCATATACCTGGCATCTTTAGGCGAGCAAAAAATTCAAAATTTGTAAGCTATTCGTATATTGACATTAGCAATCTGTCTAATCGATTAATCAGTATTCCTGTAGATTACCAAACTGCATTAAGAGAAGTATGGAGAACGGTTCAAAGAACAGATCACCCGGCGAGAATCCAGGCTCGGACTTACTGAATAGAGCCGGCAGCCATGTTTGGGATATCACGGGTATCTTCCTGCTTGCCCTGGCTTTGATGACGATAGTTACCATCCTGTTTCCAGGTCTTGCTGGTGGACTGCTCGGCTGGTGGGTTGATGTGCTGAGAATCTGGTTCGGCTGGGGAAGTTTTTGGGTGGCGATCACACTGTTTATGATCGGCGTATGGATGATTCGGAAACAACGCCAGATCGAAACGAACATAAAATGGGTACGAATCCTGGCCCTGGAAATCGCCGCTTTCGCATCATTAGCGATATTAAGCCTTATCAGCAGCAGACCACCGCAGGGGCTGGAACAAGACTCAGGCGGTCGCATCGGTTGGGCGCTTTCTGAATTATCTCTGCTTCTTTTTGATATTCTCGGTGTACTCGCTCCCTTCGCTGCAGGTCTGCTCTTTTTCATATTATTATTTGCTGGTCTGCTGGTTGGATTGGGACTCTACAACCCAACATTAAACCTCATAAAGAGGCTCAGCGGTTCTCCTGCATATTCCAGCACCATAACACCGTATTCGGAGCCTGCCGTTAGCGAGGCTCCACTGCAGAGCAGCGAACATGCAGACCTGGTAAGCAAAAGAACCGTTAAAGGTAAACAACGCAAAAAACCTCTTGCACCTGAATTCCGAAAAAATTTCCGGATTGTACCCAATTCCGATACGACGACAAAATCCGCACAACCTCGTGATGAGCGGCTGCCACCCCTCGATTTACTTGTGAAAGAGCAGTCGTCAAGACCCGATGAGCGGAACATCAACCTGACTGCAGGATTGATCGAACAAACACTGGCAGAGTTCAGCATCCCAGCGAAAGTCATCGACTTCAAGGTAGGACCCACGGTTACCCAGTTTGCGCTGGAGCCGGGATATGTGGAAAAAGAAAAAACCAGCTCAGAAGGTGAAATCGATCGGCAGAAAGTGCGCGTGTCGCAAATTTCCGGTCTGAGGCGTGATCTGGCACTGGCGTTATCTGCTGAACGTCTGCGTATCCAGGCTCCAGTACCCGGTCGTCCCTACGTTGGGATCGAAATTCCGAATATGAAATCGGTCGTCGTGCGACTGCGTCCCATCTTAGAATCAGAAGCGTTTTACAGAATAAACTCCCCATTAGCGATCAGTCTAGGTAGGGATGTATCTGGACAGCCGGTGGTAGCAGACTTGAGCATGATGCCCCATCTGTTAGTTGCTGGCGCAACAGGATCAGGAAAAAGTGTGTGTATCGCTGCCATCACAACCTGTATGGTGATGAACAATACACCCGATGACATCAAACTGATCATCGTCGATCCAAAAATGGTTGAATTGGTTCGCTTCAACGGTTTACCCCATTTAATTGGAAAAGTTGAGACCGATATCGAACGCATTCTAGCGGTGCTGCGCTGGACGGTTGCTGAGATGGATCGCCGCTATCAACTACTAGAGCTGTCGCGTTCGCGAAATATTGATACATACAACCGTAAAGCCCGCCGCCGTAAAGATCTTGAACCAATACCCCGGCTGGTACTTTTGATCGATGAGTTAGCAGACCTGATGATGACCGCGCCGGATCAAACAGAACATAATCTGGTCCGTCTGGCGCAGATGGCGCGCGCAACCGGGATTCACCTGATCGTGGCTACACAACGCCCCAGTACGGATGTGGTCACAGGTTTGATCAAAGCCAATTTCCCGGCGCGTATATCATTCAGCGTGGCTTCATCAGTGGATTCAAGAGTCATCCTGGATACCGTAGGAGCTGAACACCTGCTCGGACGAGGGGACATGCTCTTCCTGCCACCTGAAGCACCCGGACCGATCCGATTACAGGGAGTTATGGTCAGCGACCAGGAAGTGGAACATGTAATTACATTCTGGCAAAAATCTCGGGCATCCGAAGAGAAGGTCGAACCAGTTCCATGGGACGTGATGCTGGAAGAGGAGAAAGCGTTGGGTGAAAAAGATGTACTGATCCCAAAAGCAATTACAATCGTGCGAGATACGCAGCGTGCCAGCGCATCCATGCTGCAGCGCCGTCTGCGGGTTGGCTTCCCCAGGGCTGCGCGATTGATCGATCAATTAGAAGAAATGGGTATCATCGGTCCACCCCAAAGTGGCGGAAAAGAACGGGCAGTTCTGATCAGCGAAGATGACGAAATTCCTGGGTTTCCAACCAGGATCTGATCGTTTATCTATGAGAACGCTTGACAGTATGTAGTCATTAGGATAGCATAGCTCGATAAATTAATATCAATTTCGAAAGGTTTCTCTAATCTGTGGAACAAGCAAAAGATCACAAAGAAAAAAACACATTAACCGACAGATTCCGAAAAATTTTTAGAGGTATTCTCAACACTATCGGAAGTTTCCTGAACGGAATCGGATTGACCCCCAACGCTATGACCATCCTGGGGCTGATTGGTAATACCATTGGCGCTGTTTTCCTCGCCAGGGGTCAGATGACCATCGGTGGAATTATCATCCTGCTCATGGGTCCGATTGACGCTCTGGATGGGACTATGGCGCGTTTGCGTGGGATGGATAGTAATTTTGGTGCATTCGTCGATTCTGTCACGGATCGCTATTCCGAACTGGTGATCTTTGGAGGACTGCTGTATTATTACGCGACAACAGGGAATACCCTCGGCATAATTCTTGTTTACCTGGCAGCAGCGGGATCTGTGTTAGTCTCATACATTCGCGCAAGAGGTCAATCGCTGGGATGGGATACGAAAGTCGGTATCCTGACACGTATGGAACGCTACCTGATTCTGGCTCCAACATTGATATTGAATATTGAATTATGGGGAATCCTTATCATCGCGATTTTTGCTAACATAACAGCTTTTCAACGCATCTTCGATGTGAGAAGACAGGCTCACCAGGAACGAAAGGAATAAAACAACTATATGCCAACTGGATTCGATATTGGACCATTAACCATCCGATTTTACGGCATTATCATCATGCTGGGTGTGCTGGCTGCAGCATTGCTGATTGCGTGGGTAGCTCGCCGCAAGGGATTAGATACCGATCTTGTGTGGGACGGTCTGATCTGGGTCGTGATCGGAGGTGTTCTTGGCGCGCGCATCTGGCATATCCTCACGCCGCCTCCCTCCATGATCGATCAGGGTCTGACCACCATGCACTACCTGACCCACCCTCTTGATGCGATTGCGATATGGAATGGTGGGCTGGGTATCCCTGGAGCGGTGATCGGCGGCGTAATCGCGATCTACCTCTACTGCCGTCGGAAGAACCAAAACTTCTTAATGTGGGCGGATATCGCAGCACCGGGGTTGGCGCTGGGTCAGGCAATCGGTCGTTGGGGTAATTTCATCAACCAGGAGCTGTATGGCTTGCCATCGGATCTGCCCTGGGCAATAAAAATCGATCCCCAATACCGCCTGCCAGAATATAAAATCGTGGAACGCTACCACCCGCTATTCCTCTACGAATCGCTGTTCAGCTTCGCCAACGTGATACTATTACTGTGGGTCATGCGACGTTTTGAAGACCGTCTCTACGATGGAGATGTATTCTTGATCTATCTGATCCTGTATCCTGTGGAACGCTTCTTCCTGGAATTCCTGCGATTAGATCCATCTCAAGTGGCTGGGTTGAACGCCAACCAGACAGTGATGGCAGCAGTAGCGATTGCGGCAACTGCTATTCTGATCGTGCGGCACCTGATCAAACCAAAAACCGACAAAGCCATTAAGGCAGGCTGAAATACAAAATTAAAGCTTCATCCCGATTTGAAGAGAAAAAGGCAATGGCAAAATTGATTTTCCTGGGGACTTCTGCCGCTGTACCAGAAGATACACAGCAGTATTCATCGATGCTGCTGTCAGGTGAAAAAAAATCAGTATTGATCGATTGCGGCTGGAATCCCATCGTGCGCCTGCGGAAGTTAGGCTGCAGTCCAGAAATCCCCACAGATGTGCTGATCACGCATTTCCACCCGGATCATGCTGCCGGATTACCAACTTTCCTGCTAAGCATCTGGTTATTAGGTCGCAAACAACCCTTAACAATCCACGGTCTGGAAAGCACTATCGAGCGAATAAAGGCGCTCTTAAAACTGTTCGATTGGGAGACTCTTCCGGATACTTTCCCAATTCAGTACAATCCCCTTCCCGAAAAAGAATTATCACCGGTATTGAACAATCATGAATTCCACATCTTCTCTTCACCAGTGCAGCATATGATCTCCAACATCGGGTTGCGGATAGAATTTCCAAAGCATAAGAAAATCCTGGCATATTCCAGCGATACTGCGCCGTGTCAGCAGGTATTGCGTCTTGCGAGAGATGCAGACATATTAATTCACGAGGCGACCGGAGAGGGGGCATGGCATTCTTCCGCTGCACAAGCTGGCGAAATTGCGAGCCAGGCAGGAGTCAAAACCCTGTATCTGACTCATTATTCTTCTAAAAATAAAAACCTGCGCCTGCTGGTTGAGCAGGCACAGGAAAGCTTTTCTGGAGCGGTCCATCTGGCAGAAGATTGGATGGAAATCTCGCTTTAAATTCCTACCAACCTACAACAAATGGCATCCAATCCTGGTTCTCCTTGAGATGCCCGGCAAACAGGTAATTCGCAGATGATGAGGGTTTGGATGGTGTACGCAGCAAACGCATTCCTGCCTGTACAGCCGTACGACCACCTTTTCGGTGATTGCATGCAGGACAGGCTGCTACAAGATTTTTCCAGCTATGAGAGCCGCCTAATCGGCGCGGAATGATGTGATCGACCGTGAGGTAGATACTTCGTAACCCGCAATACTGGCAGGTATAGTCATCTCTGCGCAATATTTCTCGCTTGGTCAGGCGAACCGTGCGTCGAGGGCGTTTAATCATCCTTTCCAGACGGATTATGGAAGGTCTTGGATATTTCCTGGTTACGGTCCGGATCACCCCGCGGCCATTCAGCACCAGGTTGGCTTTCCCCATCAAGACCAGGTTGATCGCCCGGCGTGTTGTGCAAACATTGAGCGGTTCGAAGTTTGCGTTGAGTACTAATACCGGTTCGTACATAACAGCCTCAGACATTCCGCAGATTATAGCACGTGTGCTGGAAAAAGTTAATAAACCATAATCAACCAGTTTCAGGATTATCCATCAACTCTCCCATTTCTTAATAAAGCATTATATAATACCGCCATGGATCCCAATCATGAGCACCAAATTTTTCGTCCCGAACTGCTATCCCGGCGCGGTGAGCTGACGGCATGGGTACTGGCAGTTGCTGCTCTAACCGCATGGTTGCTCGTACTGGTGATGGATGCCTA
>JAUXFR010000001.1 GCA_030622805.1 Anaerolineae bacterium
ACCTGGAAGTGCAGTTGATCGTACCGGTAGCCCTGGAGCAGGGTTCTAAGTTCGCCATCCGAGAAGGTGGTCTCACCGTCGGCGCTGGCGTGATCACTGAAATCCTCGAGTAGGTATAAAGTAATGGTAAAACAAAAACTTCGCATCCGCCTGAAAGCATACGATCACCGTGTCCTCGATCAATCGGCTAAACGCATTGTCGAAACAGCAGAGAGAACTGGGGCACAAGTTGTCGGTCCTGTACCCTTGCCAACTCGTATAGAAAGGTTTACAATACGCCGCTCGACATTCATCGACAAAGATTCTCACGAGCACTTTGAAATTCGCACACATAATCGCTTAATCGATGTATTGGATCCTGATTCGAAGACCATTGATATGCTGATGCGTCTGAATCTTCCAGCGGGTGTGGATATCGAAATAAAAATATAGTCGTATAGCCGCTTGGTTTGGGAGTCATCTGGTCACAAAAAGGTAACGAGACGACTTCACGGCTAACCAACGGCGAACAGGCAGCAAAAGAGCGGTATTTTTCGCGGACCAACAGATGACCGCTTCGCGATAGACTGGCTTACTATGCTGTGTTCAGGGATGATGCAGCCGAGCCCTGGCTACCAGTCCCGGAAAAATAATTTGATTAACAGGAGACAATTGAGATGTTGAAAGGGCTTATTGGCAAGAAAGTCGGTATGACCCAGATTTTCGATGAGGCCGGTTCTGCAGTTCCGGTCACACTTATCGAAGCTGGGCCATGTTATGTAACCCAAGTGCGGACGCCTGAACAGGATGGCTATACAGCCGTACAATTGGGTTTTGAAGAAGTTAAGCCAAAACGGCTTACCGGTGGTCAATTAGGGCACCTCAAGCGCAACAGTCTTCCCCCGTTGCGCTTTCTACGTGAATTCCGGTCGAAGGAGCCTGGGATAGAAGCGGGTTCGAAACTGACAGTGGAAGTATTTGAAGTCGGTGATCGAGTAGATGTGATCGGTAAGAGCAAGGGTAGAGGTTTTGCCGGAGCTGTCAAGCGCTACGGATTTCGAGGGGGACCCAAGACGCATGGTCAGTCTGACCGCCTGCGTGCTCCCGGCTCTCGCGGTACCGGGACATCCCCCGGTCGTGTGTTTAAAGGCTCGAGGGGTCCGGGGCATATGGGGAATGTTAGAGTGACGAGTCAGAATCTTGAAGTGGTTCTGGTCGATTTAGAACGAAACCTGATCGGTGTGCGAGGCTCAGTCCCCGGCGCGAGCGGCGGTGTGGTGATGGTCAAAGCTGCCCGTAAGGATTAAGTGTATTTGGAGCGAAGTATGGAAGCAGATATCATCAACATGGAAGGAAAAAAGGTTCGCAGTGTCGAATTGTCGACAGTGATCTTTGAAGCCCCCATAAATATCGATCTAATGCACCAGGCGTACGTCCGTCAGTTGGCGAACGCCAGGTTAGGGACGCACAGCACAAAGGGGCGAAGTGATGTCTCAGGTGGTGGAAGAAAACCATGGCGGCAGAAAGGCACCGGACGTGCTCGCCAGGGATCAATCCGATCAGCTCAATGGGTCGGTGGTGGAAAGATACACACACCAAAGCCGCGTAATTACTCGAAAAAAATGACAAAGAAGATGCGCAGAGGCGCATTGCGTTCTGCATTAAGTGTTAAAGCGGCAGAAGAAAGCATTATCTTGGTAGAAGAACTTTCCTTTGGGGAACCCAGAACTCAGATAATGGCTCAAGCCCTTGAGCGTATCATTGGAGATGCAACCGTATTGATTCTGCTCCCAGAGAAAACGGAAGCGTATGACTTGATTACAAGGTCAACCAGTAATTTGCCTTATGTAAAGACGTTAAACGCGAATTATCTTAATATCCGTGATCTCCTGGGGTATGATAGGGTTATTGTGCCGTTGCAAGCATTAGATATTATTGAGAGTTATTTAGGATAGGTAGAGGTAACAATGACTACAATTTATGATGTTCTTCGCCGTCCAATCATTACAGAAAAAACAAACTATCAGAATGACGCGTTGGGCAAATATGTGTTCGAAGTCAGTAAAGATGCTACAAAAAGTATGGTAAAAGACGCAGTTGAGACCCTGTTTAATGTCGCTGTAACGCGTGTGAACATAATAAATGTTCCCGCAAAACGATCCAAGCGTTATCCAAGCAGGCGAATGGGTGTGCGGCGCAGCGGCTACAAGAAAGCTATTATTACACTTGCTGTTGGCGATACCATACCGCTCTTCGAGGGAGTGAGATAATGGCAATTAAGAAGTATAAACCCGTCACACCTGGTCGAAGGGGGATGACTGGCTCTACCTTTGAAGAAATAACGAAGACGAGTCCAGAGAAATCACTGCTGAAGCCGTTAAAGAAAAAAGCTGGTCGAAATATGTATGGTCGGATTACTGTACGGCACCGCGGTGGTGGACATCGGCGGCATATCCGAGTCGTAGATTTTAAGCGCAGCAAGCGCGATATACCTGCACGGGTGGCTGCTATTGAGTACGATCCAAATCGCTCGGCAAGATTGGCACTTCTTTTTTATGCGGATGGTGAAAAGCGTTATATTATCGCTCCACTTGGGCTGCGAGTGAATGATAGCGTGATTTCTGGTCGTCAGGTCGAGATTCGTCCTGGAAATTGTTTGCCAATTAGCAGTATTCCTGTAGGCACGATGATCCATAATTTAGAGATCAATCCTGGTCGGGGTGGTCAGATGGTACGCTCTGCGGGTGCTGCTGCGCAACTTCTCGCAAAAGAAGGTGATTATGCTCAGGTTCGATTGCCTTCCGGTGAAATCAGGCTGATACGCCAGGAGTGCTACGCAACGATTGGTCAGGTTGGAAATTTAGATCATGGAAATATCAAACTGGGTAAAGCGGGACGAAAAAGATATCTGGGATTTCGACCTGCTGTACGCGGCTCAGCTATGTCTCCACGTGATCATCCTCACGGGGGAGGTGAAGGACGATCGGGAATTGGTATGCCTTCACCCAAAAGCCCCTGGGGTAAAAAGACTTTGGGTAAGAAGACGCGACGGAATAAACGTACAGATAAGTATATTTTACACCGCCGGAGCAAGAAACGATAGTAGTTCGAGAAAAAAGGTTGGTTTACCGCTGGAACGGATGGTGTTGTTCCATAAGAATTAACCACCAGGAGTAAGAGTTATGGGACGATCTTTGAAAAAGGGTCCTTACATTGACCCGAAATTGCTAAAAAAAATTGAGAATATGAATGAAAGTGGCGAAAAAAGAGTCATTCGTACCTGGAGCCGTGCCAGCACCATTTTCCCTCAGATGGTGGGGCACACCATAGGTGTACACGATGGACGCCGGCATGTCCCCATTTACGTAACAGAGAACATGGTTGGGCATAAGCTGGGTGAGTTTGCACCCACACGGACATTTCGCGGACACGTCGCCGAGAAGAGATTGCGAAGGAGTTAGTTGGAAGTGGAAACAGATATCATTGCTCATGCCCGTAATATCCGTATTTCCCCGCAGAAAGTTCGTAGGGTAGTAGACCTTGTGCGCGGAAAAGACGTGGTAGAAGCTCTCACGATTTTGAAATTTGTACCGAACCGTGCCGCCCTTCCCATTTCTAAAGTAATAGCATCCGCTATGGCGAATGGTGAGGAGAACTTTGGTGTCAGTCGGGATGAAATGTTTGTCCACCGGATATTTGCAGATGTAGCCCCCACGCGAAAGTGGCGTCGGTTTGGTGCTCGTGGACGATTTAAGCCATGGCTGCGCCGAGCTTCTCATATAACAGTCATCCTGCGAGAGCGGGAAGAAGCGTAGCAAGGAGAGAATATGGGTCGAAAAGTTCATCCGATTGGGTTTCGATTGAAGATAAATAAAACCTGGGACGCACGTTGGTATGCGGAAGGTGAAGATTATGTGAACAACCTGCACCAAGATTTTAAAATCCGTGGAGTGATTAGAGAAGAAGCACCACGTGCAGGTGTGTCCAGGATTGAAATCGAACGCTTTCCAGGCAAGATAAGAATTTTGGTACATACGGCAAAACCAGGTGTACTGATAGGTCGTAAGGGTGAAAATGTTAAAAAACTCAGAGCTAATTTAGAGGCACTGGTTGGGAAGAAGATCGATCTGGAAATCAAAGAAATCAAAGATCCCGACCTGGATGCGTTTCTGGTTGCCAGAAATATTGCAGATCAACTCGAACGTCGTATCAGCTTCCAAAGAGCGATGAAGCGCGGGATTCAGCAGGCGATGCGTCAGGGTGCTCAGGGAATCCGCGTTGAAGTCTCCGGTCGATTGACCGGTTCTGAAATGGCTCGATCCGTGAATATGCGGGAGGGTCGCGTTCCACGACAAACCCTAAGAGCGAATATCGATTACGCGCTCTCCGAAGCGCTGACTACGTATGGGAAGATCGGTGTCAAGGTATGGATTTATAAAGGTGATGTTATGCCTGAGGTTGAGGAGATCATTGAGACCTCTGAAGGCGTATATGTGAGTAAGTAATTATGTTAATGCCTAAACGTGTTAAATACCGTAAACAAATGCGCGGTCGTATGAAGGGAAAAGCCTATCGCGGATCTACAGTGACTTTTGGCGATTTCGGTTTGAAAGCGATTGAACCCGGATGGATTTCCTCAAGACAGATCGAAGCCGCCCGCAGGGCTATTGTCCGTGCAATGCGGCGACGCGGTAAATTATGGATACGCATATTTCCCGACAAACCAGTAACTCAAAGGGCGGCAGAAAGCCGTATGGGTAAAGGTAAGGGCGATGTTGAATTTTGGGTAGCAGTTGTGAAACCGGGTCGTATCATGTTTGAGGTGGGTGGCGGAATGCCAGATGATATCGCTCTGAACGCCTTGCGCCTGGCACAGTACAAACTGCCGATTAAAACCAAGATTGTCAGTCGAAAAGATCAGATGGGAGGCGAGTAATGGCAGATGCAAAAGAACTGCGTGATCTGGATCACGATAAGCTGGTCGGTCGTCTCAATGATGCTCGCGAAGAACTCATGAACCTGCGATTTCAGCAGTCAAGTGGAGAATTGACAGATTTTAACCGTCTGAGCGTTACCCGCCGAGAGATTGCGAGAATATTGACCATTTTAAATGAAAGTCAGCCGACGACCAGTAAGGAGAATAGCGAATGAACACCCGACGAAGATTAACCGGCAAAGTTTTTAGCAATAAAATGGATAAAACTGTAATCGTCGAGGTGTCAAGATCCTATCGACACCGGCTTTATCAAAAGGTCGTCCACAGCCGACGAAAGTACATGGCGCATGATGAACTGAATTGCGAGGTTGGCGATCAGGTTCGGATTGTTGAGAGTCGCCCGATATCACGGCATAAGCGGTGGGTTGTGGAAGAGATTTTACGAAGTGGACATCACAGTACTGGTGAAGAAATGGAGACTGTCCCATGATTCAGCAGGAATCACGCATAAAGATTGCTGATAATTCGGGAGCGCGCGAGATACTCGTGATCCATGTGCTTGGTGGTTCGGGGAGGCGGTATGCGCGGGTTGGTGATGTTGTGGTCGGCACAGTAAAGATCGCGACACCAAATTCCGCTGTTAAGAAAAGTGATATAGTCCGTGCTGTGATCGTCAGAACTGCAAAGGAGTGGCGCCGGGAGGACGGTTCATCTATTCGATTTGACGATAACGCCGCTGTCATTTTGGATACGGATGGAAGAAACCCAAGAGGAACGCGTATCTTTGGTCCAGTGGCACGTGAGCTTCGCGAGAAAGGTTATATGAGGATCGTTTCGCTGGCGCCAGAAGTCGTATAGGACAGGTTTCCTGAGATCGTACTGTTTGGAATGATAGGAGCAACAAAGTGAGAGTAAAAATACGAAAAGGCGACACGGTTGAGATTATTAGTGGGTCTCGAAAAGATAAGGGTAAGCGAGGCGAAGTGATAAAGGTTTCGCCAGATTCGTCACGCGCAGTTGTGCAGGGCATAAATTTTCAAAAAAAACACCAGAGCCAGGTTCAAACCCGGGGACGCACGATCAATCCGGGAATTATCGAATTTGAAGGATCCATTCACATCTCGAACATAATGCTGGTTTGCCCAAAATGCAAACAACCGACACGTGTCGGTCTTCATCGAGATGAAGATGGCGTCCAGCGGATGTGCAAGAAGTGCGAGGCACTGTTTGATTAGTGACCTCTGCGGAGCAGAAATATGAGCACTATTTTAAAGGAATATTATCAGACTGAAATTGTACCGGACTTGATGAAATCACTCAACTATAAGAATGTGATGGAAGTGCCGCGCATAGAGAAAGTTGTCGTGAATATTGGCGTAGGTGAAGCAATCGACAACGCACGCGCGCTAGAATCAGCGGTAAATGATCTTACATTAATAACCGGACAAAAGCCCATAATCACCAAGGCGCGTAAAAGTATTGCGAACTTCAAGCTGCGCGAAGGTCGAGCGATCGGTGTAAAAGTTACGCTGCGCGGCGAAAGAATGTGGGCGTTTTTGGATCGGTTTATGAACATCGCGCTTCCGAGAGTGCGCGACTTTCGTGGAATAAGTCCAAATTCGTTCGATGGAAGAGGAAATTACACACTTGGTTTGCGCGAGCAGCTGGTGTTCCCGGAGATCGATTACGATACTATCGATAAATTGCGCGGGATGGAAATTACAATCGTTTCTACTGCTCGAACAGATGACGAAGGCAGGCAGCTTTTAGACTTGCTCGGTATGCCATTTAGGAAGGAAGGTTAATCCATGGCAAAGAAAAGTATGATCATTAAAGAGACCCGGCGTAAGTACCCCACACGCGTCCGAAATCGCTGTATGATATGTGGTCGACCGCGCGGTTATATTCGTCGTTTTGGACTGTGTCGTATCTGCTTTAGAGAGAAGGCACTCGAAGGAAAAATCCCAGGCGTCGTTAAGTCTTCCTGGTAGCCGGGTGGAGGTATAGAGAATGAGCGTTAGTGATCCAATTAGTGATATGTTAACTCGAATTCGCAACGCATCGATCGTTGGAAACAGTACTGTTGCGATGCCCAGTTCAAAAATAAAGGTAGCAATTGCTGAAATTTTAGTGAACGAGGGCTATATTACCAGTTATGAAGTTGTGGATGGAAAGGTAAGAAATTCTAAAGTACTGCGACTTCGTTTGAAGTATGTCGGGATAAGGCGTAGCCGAGAACCTGTAATCAGCGGATTAGAACGTATTAGCCGACCTGGTCGTCGTGTTTATACCAACAAAAGAGAAATTCCCTGGGTACTTTCTGGTATCGGCATTGCCATCATGTCAACCCCAAAAGGTGTCATGACAGGACAGCGTGCACGTCAATTGGGTGTCGGAGGCGAGATACTCTGTAAGGTATGGTGAATTGGATTGTAGATTGATATCGGTTATTTAGGATTACTGCACAAGCCAGAAAACAGGCTGCAGTCTATCGGAATCAATTTCAGCAATTATTAGGAGGTTTAGTAGTGTCAAGAATCGGTCGTTTACCCGTTGCGGTACCGCAGGGTGTTGATGTAAAAATAAAGGGCACATATGTGTACGTCAAGGGACCCAAAGGTGAACTGAGTCACACATTTCCTGCATCCATGAGAATTAAACTCAAGGATGGTGAGATTAAAGTGACACGTCCCTCTGACGAGAAAGAAGATAAAGCCATGCATGGCACGACTCGCGCAATCATCAACAATATGGTTGTTGGAGTCAGTGAAGGTTTCGAAAAGAAACTTGAAATTAATGGCGTCGGATATCGTGCGGAATTGGATGGAGCTAATTTAGTACTGCATGTCGGTTATTCCCATGCGATTACGATTGAACCTCAGGAAGGGATCACCTTTGAGATAGATAATCGATCTCGGCTAATAACAGTTCAGGGCTTCGACAAACAGGCCGTTGGTCAGACTGCCGCCGTGATACGTAAAGTCCGTCCTCCTGAACCCTATAAGGGGAAAGGGATTAAATATATCGATGAAGTGATCCGGCGCAAGGCAGGAAAGGCAGGTAAAGTGTAATGGCAAAGAAAAGATCGCGCAATGATGCGCGTATCAGGAGACACACTCGTGTGCGGAAAAAGGTGCACGGAACAGCGGATGTGCCACGTTTGAATGTATATCGTAGTCTCTCTGCGATTTATGCACAGGTTATAGATGATGAGGCAGGTAACACGCTGGTCTCAGCATCATCAATTGACAAAGAAATAAGAGCTCAGATGGGTGGTCTTAAGAAAACCGAACAGGCTCGAATTGTCGGTCAAGTTCTCGCTGACCGAGCAAAGGATAAAGACATTAAGACGGTCATATTTGATCGCAGTGGATATCGCTATATTGGTCGCGTAAAAGCATTAGCTGATGGTGCGCGCGAGAGCGGATTGCAGTTCTAATCAGTTGGAATATCTGGTCCAATGATTAGTGTGCCTCGCTATGGAGAAAACAATTGTGGATAAGCAGTTTTCGGAATTAACTCAAGAACTTGATGAACGTGTCGTTGACATCGCCAGGGTTGCGACCGTCGTAAAAGGTGGTCGAAGATTTTCATTCCGTGTTGTCGTGGTTGTGGGAGATAAACGCGGTAGTGTGGGCGCAGGTATTGGTAGGGCAAACACAGTCCCCGACGCGATACGGAAAGCTAACGAGAAAGCACGTAAGGATATGCATGAATTAGCCTTATATAAAACCACGATTCCTCACGAAGTAATCGGGAAGGTGGCCGGTGCGAAAGTGCTGTTGAAACCCGCCTCAGAAGGGACTGGTGTGATTGCTGGCGGTGGTGTGCGTGCTGTTCTGGAAGCAGCAGGCGTTTCAGATATTTTGACCAAATCACTTGGCAGCAGCAATATATTAAACGTTGTATCTGCAACCATGAAGGCATTGGACCAGTTGAAATCTCCGGAAATTGAAGCATCAAACAGAGGCAAATCACCACAGGATCTGATACCGTATTGGGATCGGAGGTAAGATGCCAAGAAAGAAGAAAGAGATACCAAAAATATTCCAGGTGACACTGGTAAAAAGTCCCATTGGATATTCCGAACGACAGAAGGGCACGATCAGGGCGCTTGGTCTACGGCGTATGAATCAGACGGTTGAACACGTTGATACCCCTACACTGCGTGGAATGCTGCACAAGGTCAGCCACCTTGTAGATATTAAGGAAGTTAATGATTAGCAGGAATAATTATGAAGTTACATGATCTGAAGCCAAACAAAGGATCTAAAAAATCACGCAAGCGAGTCGGGCGTGGAATCGCAGCCGGTCAGGGAAAGACTGCCGGGCGCGGTATGAAAGGACAGGGCGCACGCGCAGGTGGGGGTACACCGCTCTATCATATGGGTGGCAATCTGCCGCTGTTCCGCAAACTGCCGTTCATGCGGGGGAAGGGATTCACACCAATAAACCGGATTACATACAATGAGGTCAACCTGGAGCAACTACATGATTTCCCGGCTGATAGCAAAATATCTCCCGAAATCCTGGCAGATGCGAACCTGTTGAACGATGTGCGAAGCCCTGTGGTGGTGCTTGGTCGAGGTAATGTAAACGTTTCTCTTAATGTGAAATGCCACCGAATCAGTAAAGGTGCTCGTTCAAAGATAGAGGCAGCGGGTGGTACCGTTGAGATCATTGAACAATGATGACGATTGAGTCAGTTAAGGAGTCGAACTTATGAAGCGGTCTGCTTGGCGCTACTTATGGGCAGCCAAAGACATCCGTCGCAAGCTGCTGATCACTCTCCTGATCCTGGCGATCTACCGTTTTGCAGCGCATGTGCCTGTGCCAGGTGCTAATCTAGAAGTAATCGCGCAGCTTACACAAGCCGGTGGAGCGGGTCAAACGCTGGTCGGATTGCTCGACCTGCTTTCAGGTGGAACGGTATCAAATTTCTCCGTCATGGCGATGGGGGTGTACCCTTACATCACCTCTCAGATTATTTTGCAGCTGCTGGTACCGATTATTCCGTCATGGCAGCGCCGTATGGAAGAAGATCCACGAGAGGGTCGTAAATGGATGGAGAAATGGACTCTCATGATGGCTGTTCCGATGGCAGCTTTGCAGGCATTTGGACAGATTAACATCTTCAGCTCCCTTGCTGGTGGAATGCCAGTTGTTGACAACTTCGGGTTCAGTGGTTCCAATCTACTGCCATCACTGACAGTAGTCCTATCGATGACTGCCGGGACTATGTTCGCAATCTGGTTGGGTGAATTGATCTCTGAATTCGGTATTCGTAATCAGGGTCTATCGCTTATCATCTTCGCCGGTATTGTGTCGCGGGTCCCAGTCACAATCATGGGGATACTATCGGATGAACAAACGCGGGTCATCGGGTTAATCCTGATGTTGGTTATCACGATCTTAACCATCTTCGCGGTCGTATTTGTCCAGCAGGGACGCCGCAACATCCCGGTAATGTATCCGGGGCGTCGTATGGGAAAGCGTATGTCTATGCCTGTCAAAGGAACGCTGCCCCTGATGATCAATATGGCTGGTATGATCCCTCTGATCTTCGCTCAATCACTGCTAACCTTCCCTGCAATCCTGGCAAGTTTTTTCGTCAGGTCTGAAACGGAGTGGCTTAGCAACCTCGCACTCAGCATTCAGAATACATTTGGTGGTCAGAGTGATGTTTACTGGTTATTATATTTCCTTGGAGTTGTCGGGTTTACCTTCTTCTATACGAATGTGTTGTTCGCGCAGCAGAACTATGGAGAGAATCTGAAGAAAGTTGGCGCTCGCATACCCGGTGTCAGTCCCGGCGTACCAACGCAGCGTTATCTGAATCGCGTTCTCAGCCGTATTACCCTGCCGGGTGCGTTGTTCCTGGGTTTAGTGGCAATCTTGCCCTGGTTGCTGACGAAAATTTTCCCGATCGCGAGCAGCGGCAATTTGCTGCTGGTATCGTCAGCGGGTTTGCTGATTGTTGTTGGTGTCGTGAGAGATACCTTCTTCAATATTGAGGCGGAGTTGAAATTACACGGCTATGATGACGCCGCGTTAATCCGCTGAGGAAACTGATGGCGATGTACATTGTCCTAGTTGGCCCCCCAGGCGCTGGTAAAGGTACCCAGGCGCAGATCGTCAGCGAAACCCTGTGTATTCCACATATCTCTTCGGGTGTAATCTTTCGCGAGAACCTGGATAATCAGACGGAACTCGGAAAATTGGCCAGAAGTTTTTTAGAACATGGAGAGTTGGTGCCTGACGATCTGACCATCGCCATGATTAGAGAACGTCTTTCCCGTCCAGATTGTAAGGACGGTGCTTTGCTGGATGGTTTTCCCCGTACAACTGATCAGGCGGAAGCCCTGGCAGTGATTATGAACGAGTTGTATGACCGGCAGGTTGATGCTGTGCCTTTCATCCATGTGCATGTAAACGCTTTGATCGAAAGGATGACAGGTCGTTTGACCTGCAAGGCAGGAGGACATGTCTTTCATGAGAAGCATAATCCACCAAAACTCGCTGGCATATGCGATTACGATGGCTCAGAACTTTACCAACGGGAAGATGATAAGGAAGAAACGGTCAGGCATCGCATCCATGTATATTTCGATCAAACTGCCCCTTTGATTGAGTATTACAAAGATGCTGGAAAGCTGATTGAAATTGATGGAAATAAATCAATTGAGGAAGTGAGCGCGGATATTTTGTCTGCGTTGAATATCGGTGTATAAGGTTATGAACTGGGAACGGAATATTGTCATCAAAAGTAATGAAGAACTGGCAGTCATGCGAAAGGCAGGAAGAGTCAACGCGTTGGCGTTAGAAACGGTCAGGAAGATGATCCGTCCAGGGATTACAACTGCTGAATTGAATGCGGCTGCTGAAGAGGTCATCCGCTCCTATAATGGAAAACCGGTTTTTCTGGGGTACCCAGGACCATACCCATACCCGGCGACTCTTTGTATCAGCATCAATGAGGAGTTAGTGCACGGCATCCCTGGGACGCGCAGACTTGCAGAAGGGGATATTGTCTCAATTGATTGTGGCACAGAATTGAATGGTTTCGTTGGTGATGCAGCATTTACAGCAGGTGTTGGTGAAATTTCACCGCAGGCACAACTTCTGCTGCAAGTAACTGAAGAAGCATTATACAAAGGGATTGAACAGATGCGTCCCGGCAACCAAACTGGTGATGTGTCTGCTGCGATCCAGAGTCATGTTGAAGAAAATCACCTGCATGTGACTAAGCTCTATACAGGACATGGTGTTGGACGACAGATGCATGAAGGTCCCCAGGTACCGAATTACGGTAAGTCTGGCAAGGGGATTCCCCTGCGCCCGGGAATGACGATAGCATTGGAGCCAATGGTCCTGGTAGGTACGTCAAAAACAAAGGTGCTTCCTGACCAGTGGACAGTGGTATCAGAGGATGGATCGCTTACTGCACATTTTGAGCACAGTGTTGCAGTGACAGAAAATGGTTCAGTGATCCTCACATTACCATCAGAACCATAATGGAACACTACCAGTCTGGACGAGAGCTGAGTAAACGTGTATAATCAAAGTTTTGGTTGCTCGAGTATGAAGTGGTAATTATTTCGAACAGAAATCAGTTCGATTGGAGTAAATTATGAAAGTATCGGCTTCGATTAAAAAGCGTTGTGCGAAGTGCAAGATTGTGAAACGTAAAGGAGTCTTGTACGTAATCTGTGAGAATCCGAAACATAAACAGCGACAAGGATAGGAAGTTATGGCACGTATTGAAGGTGTAGATCTACCGCGAAATAAGCGCATTGAAATTGGATTGACGTACATATATGGAGTCGGTCTCCCACGGTCACATGAGATTTTGTCGGTGACCGGAGTTAACCCGGATACCCGCGTTATCGACCTCACCGATTCAGACATCACAAGACTGAGAGAATATATTAACCAGAATTTCAAAATTGAAGGGGACCTGCGCCGTGAGATCCAGCTTAATATTAAACGGTTAATTGAGATCGGTAGTTATCGTGGACTACGTCATCGACGAGGACTGCCGGTTCGAGGTCAACGGACACGTACAAACGCCCGTACACGAAAAGGTCCAAAGAAGACTGTTGCTGGTCGTGGAAGGCGGCGTGGCGCTACGAAGAAATAGTTTAGGTGATTCTATCTTCTGAGCTTAATAAATTGGGAAGTGTACCTTCCAATCTGCAGCTGCCTGATTTGTAAATTCAGAAGAGGATATCGAAGGAAAAGTTTTAAAAGAAAAGAAATATTAGTGAGGTCTTATGGCACAGAGCGTACGATCGGCGCGTCGGAAAGGCGCTAAGAAAACAAAACGAACCCTTGCGAAAGGGCAGATCCACATTTATTCAACATTTAATAACACCATAATCACCGTAACCGATATGGAGGGTAATACGGTGGCATGGGGCAGTGCAGGTTCAGTTGGATTTAAAGGATCCCGGAAGAGCACACCATTTGCAGCTCGACTGGCAACCGAACAGGCATTAAAAGCCGCCATGGGTATGGGATTGCAGGAAGTGGAGTTGATCGTAAAGGGTCCTGGCCCTGGACGAGAAGCAGCAATTCGCGCTGTTCAATCATTGGACGTAAAGGTGTCTGCAATCTCTGATGTCACCCCAATTCCACATAACGGGTGCAGACCTCCAAAAAAGCGCCGTGTGTGATATTTACAAACCCAACGAATACAATTGGTTTGTGTTTAGATTGATAACAAGGAAGGAATAGGTATTAAAATATGTCAAAATATCGTGGGCCAGTATGTAAGCTATGCCGACGAGAGGGCGAGAAATTATTTCTGAAGGGTGATCGATGCATGACGTCTAAATGTGCATTTGATCGGCGCAGCTATCCACCCGGTCAACATGGAAAGAGCGCCCAATTCCGCCGTCGACGAGAGTCTGACTACAGTCGGCAGTTACGAGCAAAGCAAAAAGCACGCCGAATATACGGCATCTTGGAGAAACAATTTCATCGCTACTACCAAGTCGCCTTAGGTCGACGTGGACTGACGGGTTTAAATCTTCTACAAATTCTTGAGACACGTCTAGATAATGTCGTATATCGATTGGGTTACGCAGACAGTCGTGCTCAGGCGCGGCTGCTGGTTACCCATGGACATTTTTCTGTGAACGACCGTCGTACAGATGTACCGTCGATGCTGGTCTCGGAAAATGATGTGGTATCAGTTCGTGACGGCTCCAGGAAGCGCACTTATTTCAAAGAATTGCCTTCTATGGCAGAAGGAAAAAATATCCCTGCATGGTTAGTCAGGGATCTAAATAATCTATCTGGTTCTGTATTACGCTTACCCGAGCGTGCTGAGATAGATGGCAATCTAAACGAGCAGTTGATCGTCGAATACTACTCAAGGTAACATATATGTAACTGCCTGCAATTGAAGCATTCATCAGTACACTTTGTGAGAATTACGCTGATGAGAAGCGCACTGGCAGGCAGTATTCGGGATGAGGTGAATCGTGATCAGTTTGGGAAATATGGTTACGCCGAAGATTGAGCGTGAGGCTGAAGCACGCAATTATGGGAAGTTTGTCATAAGCCCATTAGAGCATGGATATGGAATTACGCTTGGGAATTCCCTGCGAAGGGTATTGCTGTCTTCTATGGAGGGTGCAGCGGTCACATCAATCCGCATTGCGGACGTGCAGCATGAGTTTACTGATATTCCTGGTGTCCGGGAAGATGTAATTCGTGTCATGTTGCAGATCAAACAATTACGGATGAAATTATTCGATGTCGAAAACGCTCGACTTCATCTTGAAGTTCAAGGTGGAGGCGTTGTCACCGCTGGTGATATTATCACACCACCAGAAGTTGAAATAATGAACCCGGCTCTATATCTGTTCACAATGGATGATGGATCAGGTCATATCGAGCTAGAGATGACGGTGGAACGCGGCAGGGGGTATTCACCAGCGGATGAACGTATTGGACGCTTGCCAATCGGTGAACTGCCGGTGGATGCGATTTACTCCCCGGTCCAGCGCGTGAATTTTGATGTTGGTTATGCACGTGTAGGACAGAGTACCAACTTTGACCGTCTGGTGATGGATATCTGGACTGATGGTACGGTTGGTCCGGAAGAGGCTTTGAGCAATGCTGCGAAAATCATCATCGAACATCTACGACATCTGGCTGGGATCAGTGAAGAAACACTTGCCGCAATAGCGATGGAAGAGGAAGAGACTTCCCGTTTGACGAGTGAGATGATCGAGACTCCAATAGAAAATCTGGATCTTTCCGTCCGAGTGTTTAATTCTCTCAAACGAACGGGTATTACCACCGTGGGGGAGGTGCTTGAGTTATTAGAAAAAGGTGATGAAGCGGTAATGTCCATCCGCAACTTCGGTGAGAAAAGCCTTGAGGAACTTCGAGCGAAAATGTACGAGAAAGAATACCTCGTGGATGAAGAGGACGAGGAAGCGGAGTAAGTTATTATGAGACACAGAAAAGCTGGGTACAAACTTAGTAGAAAAAAGGATCAACGTAGAGCCTTAAGAAAGAATTTGATTAAACAACTATTCGAACACGAACGAATTCGCACTACTCGCGCGAAAGCTCAGGCAGTTCGAGGACAGGCGGAGCGCCTGATCACATTGGCAAAACGCGGCAATTCAGCAGGAGCAGAGAAAATGATCCATGCGAGAAGACTGGCTGCAGCCAGAATTAATGATAATGAAATCGTCATGAAGTTGTTTGATGATATCGCCCCACGCTTTGAGAATCGACCCGGCGGCTACACACGTATCATAAAAATGGGTCCACGGCACGGTGATGCTGCTGAAATGGTGCTCTTAGAGCTGGTTGAGGATTGAGATAAATTTTTATCAGGTGATTAGGTGTTTGGGTAAACAGTCAACCGGGATCAGGTAAATGTTGAGTAATGCATCAAGATGACTGATCACGAGTTATCCAGACCCTAACACATGGCACGTTACCAGGTAATTCTTACATACGACGGTACAGAGTATCGTGGATTTCAACGTCAGGCAGTTGGTCGCACGGTTCAGGGTGAAACTGAGCATGCACTTCAGAAGATCGGCTGGCAAGGCAGCTCGATTTTAGCAGCCAGTCGCACCGACTCTGGAGTTCACGCATCTGGTCAGGCGATCACTTTCGACCTGGACTGGCAGCATGGTCACGGGAAATTGCGATCGGCACTCAATGCTAATCTTCCCCCCGATATCGCTGCCCAATCTGTGTATGAAGTAAATGCTGACTTTCATCCACGTTTTGATGCGATCTCTCGCACTTATCGTTACTTTATTTACAGCAAAGCAGTGCGAGATCCGCTGCGAGATCGGTATTCATGGCGTGTTTGGCCCGGATTAATTTTGGATCGCCTGGAAACCGCTGCCGAATACCTGTTGGGTGAGCACGATTTCGCAGCATTTGGCTCTTCACCACAGCCGGGTGGCAGCACGATAAGAACGGTGTATAGGGCTGACTGGAAGCCTGATGGAGACCGCCTGATTTTTGAGATCGCTGCCAATGCTTTCCTGACCCATATGGTGCGGCGTTTGGTAAGCTTCCAGGCGGCAATCGGGCAGGGTCTGGTTGATGTGAAAAAAATGCAGCAGAATCTAGATCACACGCCAAAGACATTAGTGCAGGGTCTCGCACCCCCGCAAGGTCTGTTCTTGACGGCAGTCACTTTTCCAACGTGATCCGTATTGAAAAATATTTGGCACTAAACTTGTAAGAAAGTGGAATCATTAAAATTATTTATAACGGCAGGTGAATAACCTGGATGTGAAACGGAGAGTATGAAGGTGTATAAAACATACGTCCCAAAAAAAGGTGAGATTAAAATGGAATGGGTTCTTGTAGATGCCAACGATCAGAACCTGGGTCGCCTGGCTTCTCAAATTTCCAGCATTCTATTGGGAAAACATAAACCGAACTTTACGCCTGGTGTTGATACGGGTGACTTTGTAGTGGTTGTCAATTGTGAGCGTATCCGTGTAACTGGGAAAAAAATGACCGAGAAGATGTATTATCATCACACGTTGTATCCTGGCGGGTTGAAAGAGATATCGCTGCGTGACATGCTTGCCAAGCATCCCGAGCGGGTGATCAAGAAAGCAGTTTGGGGAATGCTGCCCCACAATAAATATGGACGCAAAGTGATTAAGAAATTAAAGGTATTTGCCGGTCCCGATCATACGCATCAGGCGCAGAAACCGAAACCAATGGCAATGGATCAGGAGTGATATAAATGACAGTTCAGTATTATGAAGGAATCGGACGTCGCAAAGCTAGCACCGCACGCGTACGAGTGATGAATGGGTCAGGTGTGTTCATGGTTAACGATAAACCTATCGAAGCCTATTTCACACGTGAGGGTGATATGAAAGATATCATCGCTCCTCTGGAAGTAGCAGGAGAAAATCCTTCTGCTCTTGATATCACTGTCCTCGTAAAAGGTGGTGGTGTAACCGGTCAACGTGATGCGATTAAATTGGGGGTCGCTCGTGCGCTGCTTATCATGAATCCCGATTACCGTCCTGTTATGCGGCAGGGTGGCTTCCTGACTCGCGATCCGCGCGTGAAGGAGCGCAAAAAACCGGGTCTCAAGCGCGCCAGAAAGGCTCCAACTTACACAAAGCGCTAACGGTTATGACATCATGCGTGTTACGTTTTTAGTAATGCGCCGTACGTAATGCATAATTAGATTACAAGTGGTCCGGGATAAGTATAATACCGGGTGTTGATTACGCATTACGTTTTCATTTAAGAAGGTTTTAAATGGTAGAAAAGGGCATCACCCTGCTTGGTCTGGGTCCCGGTGATCCAAAGCTGCTCACCCGCGAAGCCTGGCAGGTGCTCAGCGATAGTTCTGAAGTCTGGCTGCGGACGCGGCATCATCCGGTGGTCAAGTCGTTCCCACCGAACTTGAAAGTGTACTCTTTCGATAACCTGTATGATGCGTGTGAAGCGTTTGAGGAAGTCTATCAAAAGATCGTTGAACGGGTGATGGAGTTGGGGCGACGTTCAGGCGGCGTAGTATATTGTGTGCCAGGACACCCACTGGTGGCTGAAGCTACCGGTCCGGAGATTATCCGCATCGCACAGCAACAAAAAATCAATGTCAACGTTATCGAAGGTATCAGTTTCTTAGAACCCACGCTGACAGCTTTGAATATCGATTTTCTCCCCCATACAGCAATCGTGGATGCTTTGGAAATTGCCAGCGCTCATGTGCCGCCATTTCCACCGAATGTTCCAGCCATTATTGCCCAAATTTATTCGCGGCAAGTAGCCAGCAATGTAAAACTTACGCTAATGGAGCTCTACCCAGATGATCATCGAGTGCAGTTGGTGCATGCAGCCGGTACATCCCGGGTGCAGATCGAAACATTGGCGCTGTTCGAGATTGACCGAAGCACACAGATTGGTTTACTGACATCTTTGTACGTACCGCCGTTAGGAATCGAGAAAGCTTTTGAAGCTTTTCAAGAAGTGATCGCGCATCTACGCTCACCAGAGGGCTGCCCCTGGGATCGAGAACAAACCCACCAGACATTGCGATCCGACCTTTTGGAAGAGGCTTACGAGCTGGTCTCAGCGATCGATGAGGATGCCCCGGATTCTATTTGTGAAGAGCTCGGGGATCTGCTGCTCTTAATTGTCATGCACGCGCAAATCGCTTCAGAATACGGCGAGTTCACCATGTCCGACGTGCTATCCGGTATCCATCGCAAAATTGTCCACCGCCACCCGCACGTGTTTGGCGGACAGGATGTCAGCGACCCCCAGGATGTTTTGCTCAACTGGGAACGTATGAAAGCCAATGAGCGCGCCGCGAATGATAAAGCAGAATCCAGCATGCTGGATGGGGTCTCCCGAGCCCTGCCTGCCCTGATCCAGGCTAACCAGTATCAGCAGCGTGTCGCACGGGTGGGTTTCGATTGGCACCAGATTGAAGGGGTTTGGGAGAAGTTGTTGGAAGAACTTGAGGAAGTGCAAGATGCGGAATCAGAGGCTGCGCGATATGATGAAGTGGGGGATTTATTATTTGCTGTCGTTAACCTTGCTCGCTGGCATGAAATCGATCCGGAGAGCGCCCTCCGGCAGGCAAACGTGCGCTTCCGGAATCGTTTTTTGGAGATTGAGAAGGCGGCACGCGCTCAGGGTCGGGATATAAACGATCTGACTCTGGATGAGATGGAGACCATCTGGCAGGCAGCCAAGGTGCCTGACCAGGATTGATCAAACAGCCCTCGACCACCTTGCGTAGAGCGCCATCGATAGGGCTCGCCCAGCACTGCTCTCCATCAATGCCAATTCACCAGTTCTTATCGAACCGCCCAGGTCTATCAACATTTCCTGAAGCGCATAATTGATATTCAGAGCGGAAGCGCGCAGTGCGTAAGCAGTCAGGACCACAAAAATGGGTTTATCGCTGAGCAGCTTCCGACAATCTATGAGCAGATCTGTCAGCGATTCGTTCAGCTCCCACATGTGTCCCTTTGGACCGCGGCCGAATACCGGCGGGTCGAGAATCAACCCATCGTAAATGGAACCACGCCGAATTTCACGGCGTACGAATTTATAGGCGTCATCTACCAGCCAGCGTATGGGACGTTCTGCCAATCCGGATAGCCTCTGATTGAACTGAGCCCAGCGTACAGCTTTTTTTGAGGCATCCACATGTGTGACATGCGCGCCGGCACCCGCTGCCGCCAGGCTGGCCAGTCCGGTGTAGCCGAACAGATTCAATACCCGGATCGGTTGGTCGGGTGCCTGTTTCAACATTGCCAGAGAAATTTGATTGTGGATCCAGTCCCAATGGCTGCTCTGTTCTGGAAAAACACCGAGATGGCGTGAATTCGCGATCTGTGCCTGAAATCTCAATGATCGGTATCCCATCTCCCAGGAATTTGGGATGCTGCGATTGAATTGCCATTCGCCACCCACCTCACCGCCCGTCAATCTGAAAACAGCGTCAGCTTGATCCCAATCTGATGAGGCGTATGCAGGTCGCCAGATTGCCGTGGGTTCTGGACGCACGAAAGTGAATGCGCTGAAACGTTCAAGTTTCTGCCTGTTTCCGCTGTCCAGCAGTTCGTAATCCTGCCAATGTGATGAAACTGCTACTGTGATCTCTGGGATTTTGCTTTGATCCGGCATAATTTATCTTAACATGAGAGTGAATATTATCCAAGGAATAGATGTCAGATCAGAAAGAGGATGCCTGTTCCTGACCTAATCTTTTATAATATTCGCATGAGTAGTTCAGGCATACGAAGAATTAGCGCCATTGTCTTGTTGCTGGTGTCCCTGGTGATATTGATCTGGGGTATATGGCCCATTAAAAGGCATGTGCACACCACAACATTGATAATTGACCCATCTCAATTACCGAACCAGGAGCAAGAACAGTTCCAGTTAAGCCTGGATACACCGGCTGTAATCCGCCTTGGGGACTCTGACCAGATCATTCTCACACTGGGCAAGGATGGCGATGCGAACTTTCCATCTGAGGCGTTTTCAACCCCTCATGAGGATGGTGAAACAGTAAACCTGTCTAACGATAACTCACAGAACATTATCGTGCAGGCGCGGCTCGATCTGCCAGGCATTAGCTTTACACCAAAGGGGGAACTCTCCCAGAGCAAGCGACCTGGGACACCGGTCGTGTTTTCCTGGCGCGTGCTCCCCGAAAAGACTGGGAATCACAAAGGTACGATATGGGTCCACCTGCAGTATGAACCAGAATCCAGTGACGAGATGATCAGGCAACCATTGACGGCTCAGGTCCTGGAAATCGAAGCTATAAGTCTTTTTGGGTTGAGTGGAAGCTCGGCGCGCGTGATCGGTTCCGTTGGTGTGATCGCAGGGGTCGTATTTGGCATAGTCGGGTCGGGGGTCTGGCTCTGGGATACAATTAGAAGGCGCTTACAATCTGATGGTTAAATTTCAGCAAATCCGAATATAATATCAGGGTTTGACCCTGAATAAATGATGAGATATCAATACCGAAACAGGATGAATTATGCTTGAAATCAAACAATTTCAACTCGGACCGGCGCTAACTAACGCTTACCTGGTAGCAGACTCGAGTACGAAACAGGCTGTGGCAATCGATCCAGCCTGGGATGGGGAAGTGATCGCTGCAGAAGCGGTGAAACAGGGTTGGCAAATTGGCGAAATCTGGCTGACGCACGCTCATTTTGATCACCTTGGAGGGGTGGCAGATGTCGTTAAAAATGTTGACCCACCGCCGCCAGTTGCGATGCATGACGATGACATCCCATTGTGGAGCATGCAGGGCGGCGCGCCCATCTTTGGGATGCGTATAGACCCCGGTCCTGAACCGAGCATAAGTTTGAAACACGGTCAAAAATTGAAGCTTGGAACATACGAATTCGAGGTACGGCATGCCCCGGGACACACACCCGGTCACGTGGTTTTCTACTGCGCATCGGAGAAGGTGGTCTTCTGCGGCGATGTGGTCTTCCTGGGCAGCATCGGTCGCACCGACCTGCCCGGCGGCAGCTACGAGACTCTCATCAACAGCATCCGCACCCAGATATTGACGCTTCCGGACGAGACCCGGCTGCTGAACGGTCATGGACCCGAGACGACTGTGGGGGCGGAGAGGCGGGGGAATCCTTTTTTGGTAGCTTAGAGAGTTGCATTGCATAATCCATATGCAACATATCTGGATTTCCTCATAATAATGAGCAGGATGCTTTGCATTTAATATATGCAATGCACCCGTTTATTGTATAAAAAAGTAAGCAAGACCGTGCCCCCCTACCCTACTTCGCATAATCGATCGCCCTGGTCTCACGGATCACGGTGACTTTAATCTGACCAGGATACTGCATGGTCTCTTCGATCTTTTTGGCGATACTGCCTGCCATGGTGACCGCTTCCAGGTCGTCGATGTCTCCTGGGCGCACGAAGATGCGGACCTCTCTTCCTGCCTGCAGTGCGTAGCTTTGCGTGACACCTTTCTCAGAATTGGCGATCTCTTCCAGCGACCGGACACGCTTGAGATACTGGTCCAGGCTCTCACGCCGCGCACCCGGTCTGGCGCCGGAGATGGCATCTGCAACCTCAACGATCGCTGCTTCTATCGATTCCTGTTCAACTTCATGGTGGTGCGCTGCGATACAGTTGACGATTTTCTTGTTCATCCCGAAGCGTGTTGCCAGTTCTGCGCCGAGTGCAGCATGTGTACCTTCTACATTGTGGTCGATGGCTTTGCCAAGGTCATGGAGCAGAGCGCCCGCTTTTGCGATTTCAGTATCTGCTCCAAGCTCAGCGGAGATTGCAGCGGCAAGTTTTGTAGTTTCTACTGCATGAGAGAGCTGGTTTTGACCATATGAAGTGCGGTATTTCAAACGTCCGAGCGTCTTGACGATCTCGGGGTGCACACCATGCACACCCGCTTCGAACACCGCCTGTTCCCCGGCCTCAATAATCGCTCGATTAATTTCCTTCTCTTCCTTTTTCAGTACTTTCTCAATATGTGCAGGATGGATGCGACCATCTTCGATTAACTTCAAGAGCGCACGTCGAGCGATCTCCCGGCGGACGGGATCGAAGGACGAGATTGTGACGGCTTCCGGAGTATCATCGACGATTACATCAACACCAGCAGATTGTTCAAAAGCATGGATATTGCGACCGTTTCGCCCGATGATCCTGCCTTTCATTTCTTCCGATGGGATGGGAACGACAGAGGAAGTGATCTCGGATACTTGGTCTGTGGCCACGCGCTGTATAGCTGTGACAATTATTTTGCGTGCTCGGTTTTCACCATCTTCTTTGGCTTCACGTTCAACCTGGCGAATAATGCGCACCATATCATTGCGTGCATCCTTTTCCACATCAGCCAGGAGCATCTCGCGAGCTTCTTCGGTGGTCATTTGAGATATTTTCTGAAGCTCTTCTAACTCCTGTTGGTGTAGTTTGTCGATCTCATTTGCGCGTTTATCCATCGTACTCTGGCGCCGGTTCAGATTGGATTCGCGTTTCTCGAGTCTATCTATACGATTATCGAGTTCATTACGGCGTTTTTGAAGTCGGTCTTCCTCGCGTACGAGTTCTTTTCGCCGGTGCGATATTTCATCATCTGCTTCTTTTATTTTCTCGAGAGCCTTATCCCGCGCTTCGATTTCTACTCTGCGGGCTTTCTCCTGCGCCTCATTGAGCGCATGCTCGGCTTTATCGATCTGCTTTCTTCTTGCTTTCTCGACCTGGCTCTTTTTCCAGAAGAAGCCTGCACCAAATCCGATCGCAAGTGCGATAACTACGCCGATAACTAATATTACAATATCATTAATGTTCATCGTTTGCCTCAATTCCTAAGTTGGATCATGATCAACATCAGTACGGAAACCCATGTGAAGTCAGATATAAAATCTGATATCAAATGGCTTCTTCCGATGCTGCATGATCGTGTTCCTCTGCCCACACCTGGGCGACCGCGGGGGCGCAGATCTCATACGTAAAGCCGCGCCGGGCAAGGAAACCAAACATTTTCTGGCGAAAATCGTCCCATTCCAAACTGCTCAATTTATGTGCCTTTTTTTTAGCTGCTGCCAGCGCCAATTGTTCTTCATCGATTTCTACAAGCGCGTTATCGATGATCTCTGGATCGACGCCGCGCTGCCTGAGCTCGTACACCAGTGCACGTTTGCCACGCGGTCGCATCTCACAGCGGTTTTCGACCCAAATCTTCGCGAACCGAACATCATCAACAAACTCGTCTTGCCGCAAGCGCTCCAGAGCGTCAACGATTACACCCTCATCAACCCGATGCTTCTTCAGGTTCGTACGGATTTCTGACTCCGAACGAGGGCGATAATTCAGTAACCTTAGTGCCCTCTGGTATGCGACTTCTACTGCGTCGTCGGATTGAAGCTGAGCGATTTTTTCGTCGCTGATCTCCTGTCCCACACGCAGCCAGGCTGAGACGATGCGTGACAGCCCGAATGCGAATTCACCATCCAGATACACGTTAACGCGCTGGCGATTGCGTTTCTGTAAGGTGAGGGCAGTGATTTTGTGCATCATCTATAAACCAAAACAGCCATGATCCTGTCATGACAGGCCACGGCTGTGGGCAGTAGTAGTTTTAAAAACCTGGTATTTAACAGCAGGTTGGTATGATCCTTGAACTGTCTTGAAGCAGATGCTATAGAGGTCTGCTAATGACAGTTCCCCGCTGTGGTAAGTATTCAGGTGTTACGATAGATCGATTCCAAGCAATCAGAAATCTCGCCTATATCAGATCACCAAATTTTATACTGTAAGAATCAATCCGTTCAGATTATTCTCACCTGAAACCCGGTTATACGCACTGCGACACCAGGTAATGCTTTGATTAGCCGTGGCCGCGCCAATGAAAGAATGATAATAATTCGACGCGGCGATTCGATTTTTACAAGCGCTGGCGGATGACCTGTTCAACCTCTTCCATTAACGAGTGGTTATGTTCGAAGAAGTTAATCGCAGAATCTCGCCCTGGTCCTAATAATGTGTTTCGATAGCAATAGTTCGATCCACAATGTTCGATGATTGTTAGACGTATGCCCAGGTCAAATATTTCGCCAGTTTTTCTTATACCATCATTATACATTATATCAAGTTCTGCGCGATCGAGACAGGGTGCAAATCTATTCTTAACAATCTGGACACCTATTCTATGCCCAATAATCTGCTGGTTTTGGCTAATAGTTTCTAATAGTGACAACTGCAATCGTAAAGCAGAGTGGAATTTTAGCGCTACTTTCGCTGGATTCTCTTTCAATCTATGATAAATAACTTTCGACCTGCCAGTAGTGATGTTTGTGAAGATAATCAGCGTTTCTGTTCTTTGTAAAACTTTTGCCAACCGGTTGAGTGTCTGGGATATGATGAGATCAATAGACCGGATGGATGTATGTTCTGGAGATCTTTCGAATTCTGCTGGGGCTATCAGGGAACTGACCGGGTCTATCACGAGTACACCGATGGCGCCAGAACGCGCCATAGTCTCTGCAATACTGAGCACCTGGTCTGCTCGTTGTTGTTGAGAAATGAACAACCTGTTAATATTAACACCGCACCGTTCAGCGAAACGAATATCCAGAGTCTGGTCGACATCTATATAAACACACATGGATCCATTTCTCTGCGCTTCTGCGACAATGTGCTGGCAGAGCGTGGTTTTCCCGCTGCCCATGGGTCCAAATATTTCACATATACTGCCGCCCGGTATCCCCCCAGTGCGGAGAGCATGGTCCAGCAGTATTGATCCACTGGAAAAGATGACCTCGCTGTTTGGTTTTCTATTCATGACTCAGGTAGCAGGTAAATTCATGGATTATGATTGGCTGTGGAATTTAGTGTACAGGATAAAATGAATAATGACAAGCATGCATAGAGGATTAACCGGATTTCTGCTGATTACCTTCACAATATGGTAGGATATATCCCGTTTATTCCATGACTGGAGGAATGAGTATCGGATGGTGACACGCATCTGTTTTGTCTGTCTGGGCAACATTGTCCGTAGCCCATTAGCAGAAAATCTGTTCAGATATCACGCTGAGAAGGCAGGAGCAGCTGATCGTTATGTGGTCGATTCGGCGGGTACCAGTGCCTGGCACCTGGGTGAACGACCGGATGCACGCATGCGTCGCGTTGCGAAGCGGCGAGGATTGGTTTATGATGGTCGAGCCAGGCAGTTCAAGTCCAGTGACCTGGATGAATTCGATCTCATTGTGGCTATGGATCTGGAGAACGCTGATGACCTGCATCGAATGGCACGCACAATTGATCAATCGGACAAGATACAACTAATGCTTGCGTTTGACCCCCAGGCGGGCGCAGATCTTTCCGTGCCTGACCCGTATTTTGGAGGTATCGACGGGTTTGAGAAGGTCTACGAAATTGTTGAGAGATCTGTTCTTGGGTTATTGGAAGAATTGAAGCACGGTGACCTGGAGAGTAAGCGATGATGACGTACCCGCAGGCAGTTCTCGATTGGTTAGAAGATAGTGGTTATGGTTCGATTTCCTCGTCGCGCTCGGTCGCCGGTGGCTGCATCAATAATGGATCGGTGCTTAAGACATCTTCCGGGAAGACATGCTTTATTAAAATGAACCGACATACGCCAGCGGATATGTTTGAAAGAGAGGCGGAGGGGCTCAGAGCACTGCGAACAGAAGATGGGCCATTCGTCCCTGAATCCTTTCTGCATGGTCCGGATTTCTTGCTGATGGAAGACTTGAACCCGGGTAGAAGATGCAGTGAGTATTGGTCGCTGTTTGGTCGCCAATTAGCCGCACTGCATAATCATACCCAATCTTTATTTGGTTTCTCGAATGATAATTACATCGGAAGCACGCCACAACCAAATCCATGGACAGAAGACGGGCATACATTCTTCGCAGAACAGCGGCTGATGTTTCAGGCCAGGTTAGCGAATAGACGTGGTCTGCTGGCATCTTCTGATGTGCGGCGGATTGAAGATCTGTGTGTCTTGCTGCCTGAGATCGTACCGAGTCAACCCGCTTCTCTGAGCCACGGAGACCTTTGGAGTGGAAACGCCACAATGGATAAAGATGGTAATCCAACGATCATCGATCCGGCTGCCCATTACGGTTGGGCAGAAGCAGAACTGGCTATGACAACGCTGTTTGGTTCTTTTCCAGGCACTTTTTACCAGGCTTACCAGGAAGTTCGATCCCTACCCCCGGGTTATGAGGATCGATTTCCGATCTACAACCTGTATCATCTGCTAAACCATGTTAATTTGTTCGGCTCAGGATATTTAAGTCAGACCCTGTCAACGCTTAAGCGCATTATCAGATAAATTTTTGCGTATAGAGGCATTTTGGGCGTATAAATGCTATTCATGCGAGGGATTGTGTAAATTAGAAGAAGTGACCAGTTATAGGAATCCGTTTAAAGTGAAACGAATCATTGATGCAGTCCTGAAGGTTAAAGAGATATCAGTCCCACAGGATGATTCATTTGAGTTCCACGATCCGGGAGCACTCAGAGACGGGGAATTGGAACTGGTCTTATTTCGCACACTTTCCGGCAATCCAGATCGAGGGGATGTACCTACCTATCGCTTCAAGATTATGCAGGTTGACAGTGATCGAGAAGTCGGTCGTATTGACTTGAGAATAGGGAATACGGAACGGATCATCAAGTATCTGGGGCATATTGGGTACCATGTGGGATCAAGATATCGCGGAAATCATTATGCTGCAAGAGCGTGGGCGCTGCTGCTTCCACTGGCGCGCAGTCATGGCTTGGAAAAATTATGGATCACCTGCAACCCGGATAATATCGCATCTCGCCGAACATGTGATCTGGTCGGTGCTGAATTCGTTGAAATCGTTGATGTTCCCAAGGGGACGGATTTTTATCGCGCGGGGGAGAAGCAGAAATGCCGCTACCGGCTTGACTTATAATATTAACAATCTTCAAATAATATAGAGGGAAAATTTGATTATAATTGTGGGGTTTGAACAACAGTCCCAAATTTATCTTCTTCAAATCGTATACAGGAGGATGTTTGATTGCTTCAAAATAAGTTATCGGAAATCAAAGGCGAGCTGCAGAATATTTTTACAGGGAATAGAAACCTGTTAGATTCAATCCTTCCACCTCTGTTATTTGTCTTGATTAACGAGATTATTGGTTTTGAAGCTGCAATGTGGAGCGCGTTTGGTTTAGCAATCATTTTTGCGATAATTCGCCTCTTGCGCGGTCAATCATTGATTTCTGCACTCGGTGGGATCGGTGGTGTGCTTGTAGCGATAGTTGTTGCCAAATGGTCTGGGCATAATGAGGGGTTTTTCCTGCCCGGCATCATCAGCAACCAGGTTTTTATTCTGGCGATCATTATAAGCCTTCTGATTGGCAAACCTTTGATTGCCGTTGGCAGTTATTTTTTGCGCCGCTGGCCATTGGAATGGTACTGGCATCAACGAGTGAGACCTGCTTATATAGAAGTAAGCCTGTTGTGGTTGGTATTCCTTTCTATCCGCTCTGTATTTCAGGTCACGCTGTATCTCAACCATGCAGTGGATGAACTTGCGATTCTTACATTGATTACAGGAGCTCCAGCGACGGTTACTCTGCTGGCAATCAGCTACCTGTATGGAAGCTGGCGATTGATGCAGTTGGGAGGACCGAGTGTGGTAGAGTATCAACAGGAT
>JAUXFR010000090.1 GCA_030622805.1 Anaerolineae bacterium
AAATTTCTGTGGATAAAAACGATTGCTTTGTGGAAAAAACAGACAATTCCTCAATAATCGATCGGAAACTTCAACCTGATTGCAAGATAAACAAGCTACCCAGGAGGAATAAAAGCGGTGTTATCATTCCAATCCCCCACGACAAATAGGACAGATAATGGCTTTCCTTATCTCGATAGAAGAAGAGACCTGCTAAAAAATCAATTAAATAGAAAAACCAACTCATCACAGGCAGCAGCATTAAACGCACCGAAGGAACCAGATCGCCTGGTTCACCATTTGTCAAAAAACCCAGGTTTATTTGCTCATATGCAGGGATGCTAAGCACTACATAGGCGAGCAGGATTACGCTGAATCCAAAACCCAACAACAATAACAACCTCGCCGCACTGTCTTTCCAAATTCGGGTGATCAATAATGAAGGATGGACAGAACGAGCCGGCAGCGACGACACCGACCCAAATTCCACCAATCTTTGATAATATGATAGGAAGTGCTCAGGATCAGAAGGAGAGATCCCAAAAGCCTGGTTCTGCGTGGTTGCGATCACCAGCATACCCCGCATCCGCGCAGCCATAAATTCAACTACACCGCCACCTGGCACACGACGTTTTCCAAGCACGGATCCAGGCCAGCGGAAATAGGGCAAGGGAACCTGCGGTTCGAGATCATCTGCCGGATGGATCCATTCGACAAACTCCATTGGGATATCTTCTACACGCAAACCCCAACGTATACTGATGCCGTCTTGTTTAAGCACGTAATAAGCGCCAAATAATGCTAATGCTCTGTACAGCAGGAAAGGTACAGCAGCAACCGCTAATAAAGCAGGTAGAAGGTAGAGCAAAAATACAGGACCAATGCTCGCCTGAGCTGCCTGCCACAACCCCCACACGCCAGCCAGGATCAGTACAACGACCAAAAAGCCATTAAAAAGCAAGCCAAATAAACGATCGGGATAGGAAATATATTCTTCTTCCACTGCGCGTATTTATACCACAGGAACAATATCTGGTTGTGGGCACTCCCCGACCACAACCAGAATATTAATTTTTTTTGAGTTGTTTTTTTGTGGGTTAGATTATATTTCGGATTTTCAAGCGAAGAAATTTACATTCATCCAATCCTATTGGATTGCGTACACCATGCTGACCTCGACGGAGATAATCATCTGGCCTGGCGATACGGGCACCGCAGCAGCTTCCATCACGGCTGCCCCACCGCCAATACCATCGTACTTCGGGAATGGGATCGCGCCGCCGAAGGTGTTGATGCTCTGGATTTCACCAAGCTCCAGACTGGCTGCCTGAGCCAGATTTTCTGCCTGCGCCTCGGCGTTCGCCACTGCCGCTTCCTGGGCTTCTGCTAATGCCTCGGTTTTATCTTCGACATCAAACTGGATACCTGAGATGGCGTTTGCACCGGATTTAACCGCAGCGTTCAATATATCGCCGATCGCGTCCAGATCACGTACAGTGACATAAACGGAGTTATTCACGATGTAAGTGATATCGCCGGTAGGTTTTCCTTGGTCATCGTACTGCTGCTGCGGGTAAATGCTGAAGTTCGTGGTTTTGATGTCCTTCTCATCCACTCCTGCGGCTTCCAGGGTATCAATAACCGCCTGGGTGTCGCTGTTATTCTGAGCAACCGCCTGTGAGGCGTCCTTACCTTCGGTGTGTACACCGATTGTCACATAAGCAATATCCGGAGTTAGGGTGGCTCTACCGGTGCCGCTCACACTGAGTGTGCGGAAAACTTTTTCGTCATCGTCTGCAGCGAGTACTGAGGTAACACCCGGTTGGGCTGCAATGCTCCCGCACGCTGTCAGAAAGAGTGCCAAAATAATCATACTGCTGAGGATCAGGGTTTTTTTACTCATGGGTAAGATTCTCCTTTCAATCTGTTCATTCTTATTGGTTTAATGTCAAACCTGTTATTAGACGTTATTTTTCAACCAAATGTTCCCAAGCCAGGCGTTCCATACCAACATAGTTCTGATTTATGAACCCCCATAACACAAATAAGGTTAAATTAATTCTACACTATACTATTAACTATTACCCTATCCCCACACCCTTTTTATCCATCAATTCATACATATTTCTAATGCGCCATGTGCTTTACCTTCATTTATGGAATGATATAATGTCTTCAATAGTGTAAGTAAGAAGGAAGATTAATCAATTGGTCAGTATCTTGCATCCAAAAGGAATGGAATATTGAAATAAAAATTGAAGCCCCTCTTATGGCTATAGAAGGTAACAATAGGTAACAATTATGATGAGATTTGATCGTTTTACCGAACGAGCACAAGAAGCAGCTCAACGGGCTGCTGAGATTATCCAGCGATATGGGCACAACCAGATTGACACTGAGCACATTTTGTTGGCGCTGATTGAACAACCCCAGGGAGTTATTCCCCAAATCTTAGATATATTAAAAGTTGATTCGAATGAGCTAACCGAGCGCCTCGATTATATCCTCCGTACAAGTCCAAAAGCGAATATTTTTGGCGGTGGTGCGGGTCAAATTTTCATCACCCCGCGTGTAAAACGTATTATAGACCTGGCAAATGAAGAAGCGAACCGCTTGAAGGACGAATACATATCAACGGAGCATATCTTCCTTGCAATTCTTAGCGAGCGCAGCACTCCCGCTGCACGCCTTCTGGAGGGCGCCGGCGTAACCAGGGATCGCGTCTACGATGCGATCCAGCAAATACGCGGCGGGCAACGGGTCACGGATCCGCAGGCAGAGACACGCTATAGAACCCTGGAGAAATATTCACGTGATCTGACGCAAATGGCGCGTGAAGGGAAGTTGGACCCGGTCATCGGAAGGGACACCGAAATCCTGCGCGTTATCCAGGTACTCTCCCGGCGCACAAAAAACAACCCCGTGCTGATTGGAGAAGCGGGAGTGGGAAAAACTGCCATATTAGAAGGATTGGCACAGAAGATCGCGACCAACGATGTTCCAGAAATCCTTTCCGGGAAACGCATCCTAGCACTCGATTTAGGCGCGATGATCGCTGGCTCACGTTTTCGTGGTGAGTTCGAAGAACGCTTGAAATCGGTCCTTGAAGAAGTAGAACGAGCCGAGCGAGAGGTGATCCTGTTCATCGATGAGCTTCATACCGTGGTCGGCGCTGGTGCTGCCCAGGGAGCGATGGATGCTTCCAATATGCTCAAACCTGCACTATCACGCGGCGACCTGCAGTGCGTCGGTGCGACTACTTTGGACGAGTACCACAAGCATATCGAAAAAGACGCTGCGTTAGAACGCCGCTTCGCACCCGTCTATGTGGAAGAACCAAGCGTAGAGGAGACGATTGAAATGCTGCGCGGCCTGCGTGACCGCTATGAAGCCCATCACAAGGTTCGATTTGCAGATGATGCGCTGATTGATGCAGCACGGCTATCGTCACGCTATGTGAGCGACCGCCACCTGCCCGATAAAGCGATCGATCTAATCGATGAGGCAGCAGCCAAACTACGTGTAGCTTTATACTCGCTGCCGCCGGACCTGAAGTTAATGAAAAGCGAGATTGATCGACTGGCTGCCGAAGAAGAACAGGCTGGTACGGGGCGTGATTATGAAAGAGCCGCTGAAAAGAAATCAGAACGCCTGCGTATAGAGCAAGAGTTCCACAAACTACGAGAAACCTGGGAGAGCGAACACCAACTTGACGAAGTGGTGGAACCCGAGGATATTGCTGAAGTGGTTGCGCAGTGGACCGGTATTCCAATCAGCCAGATGATGGAAACCGAAGCAGAAAAATTACTGCAAATGGAAGAACGCATACATGAGCGTATTATCGGTCAGGATGAAGCCATTCACGCCATCTCTGATGCCATTCGCCGCTCACGCTCTGGTCTGGGTGATCCTCGTCGCCCGATAGGTTCTTTCATTTTAATCGGTCCATCAGGCGTAGGAAAAACAGAACTCGCGAAAGCGCTTGCTGAATTTATGTTCGATAACGAGGACGCACTCGTCCGTATCGATATGAGTGAATATCGTGAACAGCACACTGTCTCACGTCTGTTCGGTGCACCGCCCGGATATGTTGGTTATGAAGAAGGCGGTCAGCTGACAGAAGCGGTGCGACGACGCCCCTACCGCGTGATCCTATTTGACGAGATCGAAAAGGCACATCCAGAGGTCTGGAACGCATTGCTGCAAATCCTTGACGATGGTCGGTTGACGGACGGTCAGGGACGAATCGTGAATTTCCGCAACACCGTACTGATCATGACCAGCAACCTGGGAACGGAATACGTACGCAGATCTGGCGCGATTGGATTCTCCCTCCGTGGAACAGAGGATGAAGAAGATCGCATCCAGCAGGAAAAAATCGAGAAAGCGTTGAAGGGCACATTCCGACCTGAATTTTTGAATCGAATCGATGAGATCATTATCTTCTCACCGCTGTCTCTGGAGCAAATGATTATCATCGTCGACCTGCAGATGCAGGAAGTGCGTGATCGTTTGGAGGAACGTGGGTTGAATGTTGAATTGACCGAGTTAGCTCGGAAATGGTTGGCTGATGAGGGTTACGATCCTGCATTCGGCGCCCGTCCCCTGCGCCGTGCACTTCAGAAACACGTCGAAAGCCCGCTCTCCGTCAAATTACTGAAAGGCGAATTTTCCGAAGGCGATACAATAATCGTAGATGTCGACGACTTAAAAGAGAACCTGATTTTCCGACATGCAGACGAAGCAGTTCCTGCGGAGACTTTTGAGTCGGTAGACGCCCAATAATCCTTCTTTTAAATAAAACAGCTCCCAGTGTTTTCATCGCTGCTTGATTCTGATTATACTGGGAGTTCTTCTATTCTTGTTCGTCTACAAATTCACCACCAGAGATCTGGCGGTCTACCAGTTTACGTTTCACATCAAATGTGAGCTGTAATTCAACTTTTTGGAAGCAATGTTGATCTCCTACCAAGACTTTACGACAGTAATAGGTTGACTTCCCCTGTTCGTCATAGCGCAGGCTTAAATCATTTCGTAAATCAATCCGCGTTTTGATGATTTCACCGCACTGATTACATTTAACTACCACCCAATATCCATAGGTATCGCCCTTGGGAGCAAACAAATTCGAAAGTTTATCAAAAATTCCCATTATGAAATCCTCCTGTCAATAAATCATCGCTACAGTCATATTAATAATACCAGAATTCTAATGGGAATCTGTGCCAAGCTATCTACTGGACTTGGTATAATGAAAAGTTGCTTCCATTAAAACACGAATCTGGAAAATTATTGAAACAAATGTGCTACAATTAATGTCTTCAATGAAAATTAATACATATAAAATCAACCTAAAGAAAACATTATTCGCCTGATCATGCAACACTTGAACACGGATTATTAAAACAATGGAAGGTAAAGTCATTCGCGTTGTCGGCGCACGTGAACACAATCTAAAGAATATCACCGTCGAGATCCCGCGCGACAAATTTGTCGTCATCACCGGGCTGTCTGGCTCAGGAAAATCTTCACTGGCATTCGATACGATCTTCGCAGAAGGTCAGCGTCGTTATGTCGAATCACTCTCTGCATACGCACGGCAATTTCTTGGTCAGATGAACAAACCGGATGTAGATTATATTGAAGGTTTATCACCAGCCGTTTCAATCGATCAAAAAGGCGCCTCCCACAATCCCCGCTCCACTGTGGGAACGGTGACAGAAGTTTACGATTACCTGCGGTTGCTGTATGCGCGCGCGGGTATCCCGCACTGCCCCATCTGTGGTCGAGAAGTGGCTCGTCAATCTGCCCAGGAGATCGTAGACGAGGTGGAACGATTGCCGGACGGCTCTCGATTGCTGATTCTTGCCCCACTTGTTCGTGGTCGCAAGGGCACTCACAAAGCGGTGCTTGAAGAAGTCCAAAAAGCGGGATTTGTACGCGCCCGTGTTGATGGTGAGGTCTATGAACTGGACGAAGATATCCAGATGGATCGCTACAAAATGCACACCATCGAAGCCGTCGTTGACCGGCTGATTATCCGTCACTTTGAAAACGAAGAGGAAGATCACGCTGCTAGTTCCCGCCTGACCGATTCGATCGAGACGGCCTTGAAATTCGGTGATGGGTACATGACCGTTCACATGCTACCAGAATCAGATTCCCCCTCCCCATCAGGCAAAGAAGACATGCTGGAAAATGAGAGGAATAAGGGTCAGGATCTGCAATTCTCTGAACATCTTGCCTGTCCCGAGCATGGTTCAGTTCTACCCGAAGT
>JAUXFR010000004.1 GCA_030622805.1 Anaerolineae bacterium
CCCCCGACTGTTACCCCTAAATAAGCATTCTCATACAAAATACCCAGTTCGATCTGTTTCATAGTTATCTCCGGATCTCACTCCCTTTGATCTATCACGTCTTTGGAAAATCCAACATCAATACTTCCATCGCCAGCCGAGGATTAATGTTTCGATCAAGTAATTCCAAGGTACGTTCAATATCGGCTACCGAGCGGTGAGCTGTATTGAGACCAAACAGCGATGCCAGTTGTTCGATCTCAGCTAAACGATCAATATTTACAACCGGGATGGTTGCACCAGACGAATACAGCAGCACATCCCGCCACAACGATAGCCACACCATGAGCACGTTTAGCAATTCTTTCCTCATCTTTGCCAAGGTCTCAGCATAAACAAAGCGCTCCACACGGCTACTTGAAAGTAAGTCGTAATGATCATCCAACCATCTCTGCCGCTCTTCCAACTGAGGCGGGTTCTGGTGTAAGTTTATAGCATAACCCGGTCTACCATTCGAGATATGCGCGAGAAGCTCTGCCTGCTCGCCAGGTAAACCCCAACGATCTTGAAGCCCTCCGTTGACCTGCTCGATTGGCACTGGTCTAAGGCGAAGAACCTCACAACGCGATACAATTGTAGGCAGCAGCAGCTCCTCATTCTCCGCAGTTAGGATCAGCACAACCTGCGGTGAGGGTTCTTCGAGCGTCTTCAGCAACGCATTCGCAGCATTCTGGTTCGCTTCTTCGAAGCGTAGTAGAAGGGCAACCTTATAACGAGCCTCGTAAGGAGATAAAGCGAGACTGCGCTGCAATGTGCGAACCTGATCCACCTTCAGTGTACCACCCCGCTGTTCCGACTGAACAATGATCAGGTCAGGATGCTGCATCCTTTCAACCTGTACGCAGGAACGGCATTCACCGCATGGTTCACCTGGACAGGGTGGTTGTTCGCAGTTCAGTGCTTTAGCAAAGCGAATCGCTAACGTACGGCGTCCTAACCCCTGCGGACCGGTAAAAAGGTAGGCATGCCGTACACGCTCGCTTTCAATTTGCCCACACAGCAAACGAACTGCCCACTCATGACCAAGCATATCCCAGCTCATGGGATTGATTTTAGCCCAGAGTATTAGACTTGACAACCAGTTTTGGATGGGTTCGACCCGTATGCTATAATGGGTGCCCGCAATCATTCCAGAGATTGTTCTGATTAATATGGACTTTGTAAGTGGTCTCAACTCCCAACAACAGCAGGCTGTCAAGGCAGACTTTGGACCTGTGCTGGTCATGGCAGGTCCCGGTTCCGGGAAAACGCGTGTTCTCACCCAACGGGTTGCTTACCTGATCGGCGCAATGGGCGTCAGTTCCTACAACTTAATGGCAGTTACATTCACCAACAAAGCAGCCAATGAGATGAAAGAACGCGTTATTCGACTGATCGGTGAGGACACCCGGGGGTTGACAATTGGCACATTTCACGCCATCTGCGCACGTATACTACGTCGTGAGACCGAGCACTTACCATTCACTTCAAATTTCGTGATCTTTGATTCCGACGATCAGATCAGCCTGATTAAAAGTTCACTCCGTGAACTGAATATTGATGAGAAGCGCTACCGACCCCAGAGCGTACATGGTTCTATCTCAAACGCTAAAAACGAACTCATTATGCCGGACGAGTACCCAATCAACAGTTACAGGGATGAAGTTGTACGACGCGTATACCACTATTACCAGGGACTGCTTCTCAATAATAACGCACTCGATTTCGATGACCTGCTGCTGTGGATGGCGTCCCTGTTGGAGGAGAACCTGAGTGTGCGAGAACGGTACGCTCGCCGCTACGAGCACATCCTGGTTGATGAATTCCAGGATACAAATCTGGCACAGTACACGCTGCTCAAGCACCTGGCTTCATTTCATAAAAATATTTACGTCGTCGGTGATACGGATCAATCGATTTACCGCTGGCGCGGTGCCGATTATCGCAATGTCTTACGGTTCGAGCGTGATTTTCCTGGCACACAATTGATCTTGCTTGAACAGAATTACCGCTCCACCCAGGTTATCCTGGATGTGGCAATGTCAGTAATCAACCGCAACCCGCAGCGGACACCCAAACGACTGTTTACCGATAGAGGAAAGGGTCAAAAAGTCAATCTGCATGTTGTCCTCGATGACCGCACCGAGGCTGAATATATCATTAACACCATCGCCAGTCTCGTTGCCCGCGGTCAGGCGCAGCCCGGAGATTTTGCTGTAATGTACCGCACCAACGCACAATCCCGCCTGCTTGAGGAAGCCTTCCTCGGCGCCGGGCTGCCTTACAAACTTGTGGGTGCGCAGCGTTTCTATGGTCGTCGGGAGATCAAGGACATAATCTCTTACCTGCGTCTGATCCATAACCCGGTTGACGAGTTGAGCCTGCTGCGAATCATCAGTACACCTGCGCGCGGAATTGGGGATAAAACCCTCAATGCATTGCGTACGCGGGCACAAAAAATAGGGGTTGAGCCTGGAAACCTGTTGATCGAAATGGGGCGCAATCCAGAATCCGCACACAACAAAGCATTCACAAAGCGCGCCGCTGCCGTACTAAGTAGTTTCGGACGATTGCTTGCAAACTGGATCGATATGCTTGAGAACCACACACCACTGGGGATGATGGACCGAATAATCGATGATATCAATTACCAACCGTATATCGATGATGGTACCGATGAAGGACACTCCCGCTGGGAAAATATTATGGAGTTGCGTCGTCTGGCGGCAGATTTCCAGGACCGAGGCCTGGAGCCATTCCTGGAACAAATCGCTCTGGTATCCGACCAGGACACCATTGAAGCTGGCGCTAAAGTCCCAACACTATTAACTTTACATGCTGCTAAAGGGTTAGAATTTCCTATCGTATTCATCGCTGGTCTTAATGACGGGGTTCTGCCCCACAGCCGCTCGTTTGAAGATCCCGAGGAAATGATGGAAGAACGGCGCCTGCTGTATGTAGGGATCACACGTGCTAAAGATATACTTTACCTGGTTTTTTCTCTAAACCGCAGCGCGTTTGGTTATTCCGAACCAGTTGATCCATCTCGTTTTTTAAGAGACATACCAGAAGATCTCCTCGATGGCGTCCTCCTAAAAAAGAAACGTGACCACCAGGCATCCATCCCATCCCATCCCGAGCGCTGGCGCGTCCCGCAATCCGAAGGTTCAACCCCTCCTAAAACCAAAGACAACCGCTACAAACCGGGTATGCGCGTGACACATTCCACATGGGGAGAGGGGATGGTGCTGAACAGCAAACTGGATGATTCGGATGAAATTGTGGACGTGTTCTTTAAAGAAGCAGGATTAAAAAAGGTCGTCGCCTCTTTAGCCGGATTAGAAATCATTCCCTGAACACGGATTTGTGATTTCCAGGCAGGCCATCATGTAGAGGAATTTCGGCTTCACCACCTTTATTCACGCCTCGTGCCAGACAATCATTCTGTACTCACTCTTCACACGTCCTAATTCACAGCTTATAATCCTCCCTAGATGCCGATTCTAGACCCACATTCTATTGAGTATATCAGCCGCAGCACCGACCAGACACGACGAGCAGGTATGAGGTTGGGTTCTTTGCTGAGAAAGGGTGATGTTATTTGTTTGGCTGGTGAATTGGGCAGCGGGAAAACGACCCTTGTCCAGGGAATATCTGCCGGCTGGGGTTCGTTGGATCAAGCGTCCAGCCCGAGCTTTGTCCTGGTAAATGTATACCGACGACCGAGTGGAGAGCAGCTATTTCATCTAGACGCATACCGTCTTTTTAATTCAGATGAAGCAGTGGAACTGGATATCGACGCAATGGTAGAGCATGGACCTTTGATAGTTGAATGGGCAGATCGAATTAAGGAGGCACTTCCACAGAAACACCTGTGGATAATCCTGCGCTGGATTGACCGTGAGCAACGAGACCTGATCATCAGCGCCCACGGTGCCCGCTATGAAAGCGTATTAGCCAACTTCCGACAAAACGTATTTGGAGTTTTTTGATGCCTCCCGTGATTCTGGCAATAGACACGGCTACACATACAGTAGGACTGGCAGTATATGATGGCATATGTGTTCACGGCGAATCAGTGTGGACCAGCCGTAATTTCCACACTGTAGAGCTTGCTCCAGCTATTGTAGATTTACTGGCAAAAACAGAAAAAACCATCAATGAAATTGGCGCTGTTGGTGTTTCGCTCGGCCCAGGATCTTTTACTGGGCTGCGGATAGGGATGGCAGTAGCAAAGGGCATCTGCCTCGCTAATCGTTTACCGATAATTGGCATTCCCACCCTGGACGCGCTGGCAGCCGCTCAAACCATCCGCGATTTACCGATGGCAGCCGTCTTGCAGGCTGGTCGCGGCAGGCTTGCGGTTGGCTGGTTTCGAGCAGAAGAGGATACCTGGATATCGACTCGAGAGATCGAGTTGATGACCCCCCAGGAGCTATCTGCCCAAATTAAGTCTCCAACATTGATCAGTGGAGAACTCAGCGAAACGGATCGACGTACGTTAGCTCGCAAATATAGAAACGTCCAGCTCGCATCCCCCGCACAGGCTTTACGGCGCCCAGCATACCTGGCTGAATTAGCCTGGAAACGCTGGCAGGATGGCGACATCGATGATCCAGCATCGCTCTCTCCCGTTTATTTACACCATCGAGATCCTATCCCCGGATGATTACAATTTCCGCAGCCACTGCCCTAAAACCTGCTATCCGCCTTATGCGTGAAGATGACCTGGAGAAGGTGGCAGAAATCGATCAGCTCTCCTTCAGTATGCCCTGGCCTAAACGCGTATATGCGTATGAGATACACGATAATCAAAACTCATTAAGTTGGGTAGCAGAAATACGGTCCCCCGACGGAAGACGCCAGGTCTGCGGCATGATCGTTATCTGGATAATACTGGATAAAGCTCATATTGCCACATTTGCTGTACACCCAGACCATCGCGGTAAGGGATTGGCAAAACGAATGCTAAAAACGGCTTTGATTGCTGCGATTAATCACGGGACTACCCAGGCAACCCTTGAAGTGAGGGCCGGAAATTTTTGAGCACAAGAACTATATCAGCATTTCAAGTTTGAGGAAGACGGACAGCGACCACGCTACTATAAAGACAACAACGAAGATGCCATCATCATGACAATAAGCGATCTCGGAAAGGAATACCTTAATTGGTTATCTACACAGACTTTTAATTTCGACTGATATAATGCCGTGACAAGAATCAGCATACTGATCTCAGGAGGAAAATCTTGAACCCTGCCAAAGAATTAGAGAACGTAGCGCAGGAAGTCGCGCAATGTACAAAATGTGATCTCCAATACTCACGGAAGAATGCCGTACCCGGGGAAGGTCCCAGTGATGCGGAGCTATTGTTTATTGGTGAAGGTCCTGGTTTCCATGAGAACGAACAAGGGCGTCCATTTGTTGGCGCTGCCGGTCGATTCCTGGACGAACTACTGACATCCATCAATCTCAAGCGCTCAGAGGTATTCATCACAAATGTCGTGAAATGCAGACCACCTGGTAACCGAGATCCGCAGACGGAAGAACTGGCAGCGTGCAGTAATTACCTGGATCGCCAAATTCATGCATTGAACCCGAAAGTGATCGTTACTCTGGGACGTTTCTCGATGGCGCGCTTTCTCCCCAATGCCAAGATCAGCAGTGTCCACGGACAGGGCATGAGGATTAGAGGACGTTTGGTGGTTGCCATGTATCATCCCGCTGCAGCGCTCCATCAGCATTCATTGAAAAAAACCATCGAAGCGGATTTCTCTCGACTGCCAGTAATAATTGACCAGGCAGGGCAAATGCCAGAATATCAGGAGCCGCAGAATGAAGATAAAACCGAACCCAAACAGTTGAGTATGTTCTAACGGTATGGATCATTTATCCATGCGTAACCGAAAGGCTTTTTGATGGCAAATTATCTGGTAACCGGAGCAGCAGGATTTATTGCTGCTCGCGTTTGCGAAATGCTGCTGGAGACAGGACACACTGTGCTTGGTGTGGACAACCTGAACGCCGCTTACGATGTCCGGATGAAAGATTTTCGACTTACGCTGCTGCAATCCTATCCAGGATTTACTTTCAGAAAATTGGATATCGGTGATCGGGTTCAAGTAGATACTCTCATCAGCGCTCTCGCATCATCTGATATCCCGCCCTTCGATGCAGTGATAAATCTTGCCGCCCGTGCTGGTGTCAGAAAATCTGTGACCGATCCCTGGGTGTATATCGATACAAACGTAACCGGCACATTAAATTTATTGGAGCTTTGTCAAAAGCAGGGAATAAAGAAATTCATCCTGGCCTCAACATCCAGTGTTTATGGGGCAGATGCCCCCTTACCCACACCGGAGAATGCAGACAGCGACTTCCCCCTCCAGGCTTATGCCGCCAGCAAGAAAGGCGCTGAAGCTCTTTGCCACGCATATCACTTCCTGCATAGTATAGACGTAACCATATTCCGCTACTTCACCGTCTATGGCCCTGCTGGTCGTCCAGATATGTCTATGTTCCGTTTCATACGCTGGATTACCGAGGGTGTGCCATTGCTGTTATATGGCGATGGTGATCAATCGAGGGGCTTCACCTATATCGATGACATCGCTCGGGGAACAATCATGGGGCTCAAACCACTCGGTTTCGAGATCATCAACCTAGGCGGTCACGAAACCATCAGCATAAATAATCTGATCAATCTCCTTGAGGAGATAATCGGTCGTCAAGCCAGAATCAAACAATTACCCGCGAATCTTGCTGATATGAGAGCCAATTGTGCCAATACCGAGAAGGCAGGATCTCTATTAGGTTGGGAACCCCAGATCAGTCTAAACGAAGGCATAAAAAACACGGTGGAATGGTATTTATCCCAGCGTGCCTGGGCAAACCAGATCAATCTTGAATGATACCCATCCCATTGACTTATTGAAAAATTGATATATGCTGCAATCCTTGACCAGACAGCTGAACAACATCCTGGATCGCCTGTTTAAAAATCCTCTTTTCCGCCGAGTAGTAAAAAACACAAGTTATTTATTCGGCGCTACAGGTATCTCAGCTGGCATTGGTATGCTCCAGGGCATTCTTGCGGCTCGCCTACTCGGAGTTGCCGGGTTTGGTATCCTCGGAGCAATCACTATGTACGCAAGCGTGATCAATAAGTTTGCGTCTTTCCGTATGAGCGAACTGGTGGTGAAATATGTAGGTCTTTACACCGAGCAGTCAGACCGTGATCGAGCGGCAGCCGTATTCAAAGCAGCGGCGCTAACCGAAATGCTGGCGTCCATCTTCGCGTTCACCCTAATCTGGGTGCTGGCACCACTTGGCGCCCAGTACCTGGTGAAAGACGTCAGTCTGTCACAATGGTTCATCGTTTATGGACTGATTGTATTAGGGAACCTTTTTTATGAAAGTTCGATGGGGCTGCTGCAGATCTTCAATCATTTCCGGAGGATCGCCGCCGTTAATGTTGTACAGAGCCTTGTCACGCTGACATTAATTACACTTGTATTTATTACAGACGGTGGGTTGTTTGAGGTACTGCTGGCATACCTGGCAGGTAAATTTATCGGCGCACTTGGAATAACCCTATCAGCCCTGATCGTGGCAACCCAGCAGTGGGGAACTGGTTGGTGGAATATATCGTTGAAATGCTTAAAATCAAGAGCACGAGAACTGGTAAATTTTGCCGTCAGCACCTATATCAGTGGTTCTCTCAGCTTATTCACCAAGGACAGCGAGCTGTTATGGGTATCCTTTTTCCGTTCTCCAGTAGAAACCGGCTATTATAAATTGGCACTGGCGCTCGCCAACTTAGTGCAAATGCCAGTCAGCCCCTTACCGCAAACAACTTATCCAGAACTATCACGCGAAGCCGCACGGAATAATTGGGACAGCTTCCGATATTTGCTTCGCCAGGGATCATTGCTGGCTGGTGCATACACCGTTGCGGCTACTGCGTTTTTGATTCTATTCGGAAAGCTCATCATTGAATACATCTACAAGCCGGAGTTTCTACCTGCTTATCCGGCATTGGTTATCCTGCTGGCAGGTTTCCTGGTCGCAAACACTTTTTACTGGAACCGGGTCGCTCTACTGGCGTTGAATCGACCAGATTTCCCTGCTATAGTAAACTTCATCCTGGCGGTCATAAAGGTTGGATTAATTATCTTTCTCGTGCCCCAATATGGCTTCCTGGCGAGCGCCGCCCTGTTGGCTGGCTTTTACATCATCAGTGTCAGCGTGAACGCCCTTAAAACCCGGTCAATCATCAACCAGAATATTTATTCTGGTGCATAAAATCAGGGTAAACTAACTAACGGTATATTAACGGACACGCAAATAGCATGAAGATCGCTTACATCGCGCCGACTGAAATCCCGTCTAAACGTGCAAACACTATTCAAGTCATGAAAATGACCCAGGCATTTGTTCAGACCGGACACCAGGCAGTGTTAATCTCACCTTATTACGGATCTGAGCAGGCAAAAAATAAAGACGCTCAAGAGCCGTCTCCATCACACCGATGGGAGACGCTGGCTGACACTTATGGATTGCAGAACCAATTCCCGATTGAATGGCTGCCTGTGCGAAACTGGCTGCGCCGGTATGATTACAGCCTCTCTTCAGTCCGCTTTGCACGCAGGTGGGGAGCAGACCTGATTTACACCCGGGTACCTCAAGCGGCTGCTTTGACCAGTTCCCTCGGTCTGGACACGATCCTGGAGGTGCACGATCTGCCTCAGGGTAAATTCGGTACACGCCTGTTCCATCGCTATCTGAGAGGCCGCGGGGCACGGAAGCTGGTAATTATTACCAGGGCGCTGGCGAGAGATCTAACGAAAAAATTCAATGTCCCTTCACCAACAGGGGCAACGGATTCATTCACTATAGTCGCCCCAGACGGCGTGGACCTGATACGCTATAACAACATCCCTGATCCGATAGCTGCCCGTCGAAAGTTGAAACACGCCACAGATATCGGTGCTGTATCAACCCTGGAGAAGGTTCAACTGGAAGAAGGTCAATTTGTCGCCGGTTACTCCGGGCACCTATATGCTGGACGAGGTACTTCTCTGCTGCTCTCTCTGGCTGAGCGTCTGCCAGAGATCACATTCTTACTGATTGGAGGAGAACCAGATGAGGTGGGTCGGCTACAAAAACAGGTGGAGTTGCGTCGTCTATCCAACATTATTCTGACTGGCTTCATCTCCAATGCTGAACTTCCACGCTATCAAGCCGCCTGTGATGTGCTGCTGATGCCCTACCAGCATAGAGTGGCAGCTTCTTCTGGAGGCGATATTTCACGCTACCTGAGTCCGATGAAGCTTTTCGAATACATGGCATGCGGACGTGCGATTGTTTCCAGCGATCTGCCAGTACTCAGGGAAATATTGAACCATGAGAACGCTATTCTTCTCCAGCCAGACGATTTGGAAGCATGGAAAGAAACTCTCTCAGAGCTGCAAACCAACCCTGACCTGCGTTTGAGATTAGCAAAAAAAGCCCGAAATGATGTTCAGGCGTACACCTGGAACGCACGGGCAGAATGCATATTAAAGGGTTTATAGACAGAGCTGCCAGAAAATAAGCTTATGACCCAGAGTATGTGCGATCCTAAAATGATGAAGAATATGCTGGCAAAACTTGCTGCGGGGATCTTATTTGTGCTGCTTCTTTCGCTGCTGTTAGCCTACATCAGTTCCGGTTACCAGAATCTCCACAGCTGGGCGACTTTTTTATTGGTTGGATTGTTAGGCGCAATATGTGTATTTGGATGCTGGTGGGCAGTCCAGAAATGTGAAGGCTCGACCCTGCCGAGTTCGCTCTTAATCCTCCTCCTCCTGGCGGTTTTCCTGCGGTTGGCTGCAGGTGTGATTTGGTACATAACCCTTCCAAATATTGGGCACGGATCACCCACAGAACAAGCCGGTTACGTGATGGCGGATGCACATCAGCGCGATATGGTAGCCTGGGAGCTTGCCCAGTCAAGTGAGCCCTTATGGAAGGCTTTCAACGTGGGACGAGCCGCTGACCAGTATGGGGGATTGCTTTTCCTGAGCGCGTTTTTATACAGATTTATTGGGGGAGCCATACACCAACCCTTGCAGATCGTACTGCTTGCGGCCGCGGTTTCGGCGCTGGCGGTTCTCTTCACCTGGTCATTTGCCCAACGCGTTTGGAATCAAAAAGTGGCATGGACTGCCGCCTGGATCCTGGCGCTTTTCCCAGAGGCGATTCTATTGGGAAGCTCACAAATGCGCGAAGCATTCACCAGCACCCTCGTGATTATGGCATTTTATGGATTCATTACATATATGCAGAATCGCACATGGTCTGGTCTTGCATGGTCTTTGGGTGCGATCCTGTTATTCCTACCCTTTTCGCCTCCTTTTGCCGCGCTGCTGGTACTGCTCCTGGGATTGACTGCCATCTTTGGGTATACGCCAGAACTTCGCAAGGTGACGTCACGAATTTCGATATTTCAGCAGCGTTATGCCTGGGTAATCATCGTGTGCGTAATACTGCTGGTCTTAGTCAGTGTCTGGTTCGTTTTGGACCAATTCACACCTGAAAAGATTACCAGCCCCGTCGGAATGGTGAATTGGTGGGTCAGGAAATCAGCCGAGTGGCAGGCACATCTTGCAGAACGTGCTTCTGGAAAGATCCAGGCAATCTTTGACCGAACACCCGAGTGGACACATGCGCCGCTGCTGCTGGCTTACGGCGTGGCGCAGCCGCTTCTCCCCGCAGCGTTGATCGCCACCAGCCAGGCACCAATTTGGCAGGTGATCGCTATCTGGCGCGCATTTGCTTGGACCATACTGCTGATCCTACTGATTTATGCAACTTGGAGAGCCTGGGGCTGGAATTCGGATGCGATCACCAAAACCCTCACAATCGTGGTCTGGCTGATCATCTTGATTGCCTCATTTCGCGGCGGCGGTGACCAATGGGATAACCCACGCTACCGGGCGACCTTTATCGGCATTCAAGCTGCTGTGGCTGGATGGGGTTGGGTTGAATATCGTAATTCCAACGACCGCGTTTTTAAATACATACTGGCATGGGTTGCACTGACGGTGCTGTGGTTTATCCCCTGGTACCTGTATCGCAGGTTTTCATTTCCGTGGCCCGTGGAAGACCTCTTTATGACCCTGGGATATGCAACAGCGACAACCGCTCTGTATATTTTGGTTGACCAGATACACAGCAAAAAGCAAGCTGAATAAAACATGATTGCTATCACAAATCTATTGACCATAACGGTGAAATCATAGTCAATGCCTGAGGGATTTTTCACACCTATAAAATCATTCGCTAAAGCGTGGGGGGCGACACTGATCTCTATCACAGCCGGGGCTGTTTATCTTATCCAGGCTGTCAATTTTGCGCACAAATCAGATTCCATTCTGGACGAAGGTGCTTACTTATTAAAAGGGCTTCTGTTCGTCACAGGTCAGTACACCCCATACCAGGAATACGGTCCTTGGACAAACAAAATGCCGTTATCTTTCCTCATCCCTGGTGTTGTGCAGGATCTGTTCGGACCTGACATTGGTGTTGGTCGTTATTTCGCAATCTTCCTGAGCGGTTTGATGCTGCTCGGTCTCTGGATACTTGCCAACCGTCTGGGTGGGAAATGGTGGGCTGCAGGGATTGTGTGCGTCTATGCCATCAACCCTTTCATAATCTACGACTATAGTCTGGCTGTATCGCAGGTTCTGGTTGCCTGCATGTTTGTATGGATGCTCGTGCTGGTGCTTGGTGATGAAAGAAAAACATGGCAGATTGCTCTCGGCGCATTTCTTGCCGGGGCTATCGTTATGACTCGCATTAACATGTTTATGGTCGTACCTTTGTTGATTCTTTATATCTACTGGCAGTATGGCAAACGAGCAGCACTAATTGCCACCATCAGTTCTGCAGTTCCCATCATTATAGGCAATGCAATCTACTGGCCTGATATCCTGCACCGCTATGCAATCCTGTTTCCGCGCAGCATTTCCCCATTCCTGGATCCGTGGAGAACACCAAAACAATATTCACCAATATGGAATCCAACCATCGATCCAATCAACCGCCTGCTGAGCTTACTCCAGGCAACACGCATACACTTCGTTTCGATCGTGGGTACGCTGATCGCCTGGCTGCTCTGGCCTCGCAAAGGAGATTGGAAGAAAGAAAGCGATTATCGAAGCGCTGTATTTTTATCCGTTCTGTATATATCGCTGCTTCTGTTCCATCTCTGGGTTGCGCTAGGACATAACTTCTGTACCTATTGTCTCTCCGGTTATCTATCATTTTTCTCATTTCTGGGTATCCTGCTGCTCATTCTCACATTCCCTGGTTGGCGCAGGCGACTTCCGATTTGGCTACAAATAACCCTTGTCTTTCTGGTCGTGCTGTTATCGATCGTTTTTGGTTACAGTACGTTTCCAGAGGTCGGTTACCAGTTATTAGAAACCAAGATTCCCGAAACGTTGTTCACCTTTCCAGAATTTATATTAGTCAAACTGAAGAAGTTTCTGAGAGTCGAACATTATATAACTGTCAAAGATGCCCGAAGACAGGTACCTGCGTTCCTTGGCCTGGTGGTTGGAATGATGATCCTGGCATTTGCCTACGAACTGTGGTTCAGATACAAACGAAAGCATAAAGCAGATGTAAATAAACCAATACCCAGTTATGGGTACTGGCTGCTGATCGCATTCTTGATTGTTGGAACACTGATTACACCCGTATATTATTATTACAACACATTTAATACCGACGATTGCAGCACCGACGTGATCGCCGCGAACAAAACCGCTGGAGAACACCTGGCTGAGCGAATTCCTCCTGGATCACGAGTTTACTGGAGGGGTGGGGAATCTGTTGTCCCGCTGCTCTACGTTCCTGAAATAAACATCTACCCCCCGCAAATAAATGGTGCATATTCCTACAAACTCGGAGGCTATTACGATCCTGACTCGGTGCTCAAACTCGGTTATTGGAATTCCGTATTGGATTACAATTGGCAGCGTGAGGCTGATTATTTATTGGTACAGGATGGCTTGTTCAATGGATCGCTTAAATGGTACATAATGTCATTCGGAGAATTCGAGGAACTCGAGCGTACACCAGCGATAGTCCAATGTGACGACAAAACACGCATCCGCATCTTTCAAAGAAAGCCCTAAACAACAATAAAATGCAGGAAATTAAGCTCCGTACTGAAGCATGGTACAAAGATCAATCCTATAATATCCAATTCCCGGAATCGTGGGAAGTACGAGTGCTTGGTGATCAAAGAATGCCGGCGCTCGCACCTGAAAGGATCAAACAAATCATCTGCCATCCGGTCGGGAGTCCACCTCTCGATGCTATCGCTCAACCAGGTTCCCGTGTAGCTATCATCATAGATGATCTCACCAGACCCACTCCAGTTCAACTCCCTATCAAACTGGTTGTGGAAGTGCTAGAACAGGCAGGTGTTCCGGTTGAATCCATCACCATCGTAATTGGGAGCGGTTCCCACTTACCCCCTTCCGAGAACGATTTAGAAATCAAACTTGGCACAGATATATTGTCCCGACTGAAAGTTATCAGCCACGACTGCTTCGATAACCTTGTTGATCTGGGGAAAACATCACGAGGCACTCCTTTATTTATTAATAAAGACGTTATGGAAAGCGATCTGCGGATTGGCATTGGATGCATCTACCCCCATCCTGCTGCTGGATTCTCTGGTGGTTCAAAGATCATTGCACCTGCGACTGCTGGAGCGGAGACAATTCGCTACATGCACGATCACCTGCGAACTGCAGACCGCCGAGCGGGTTCGATGGATACCGAATTCAGACACGAGATTGAAGATATTGCCGATCGCATCGGGTTAGACTATGTTATCAATGTAGTGTTGAACCAGGAGCGGGAAATTGCCGGATTGTTCTGTGGCGATAAATTACTTGCCCATAGGAATGGTATCGAATTCGCCATCAAACATTACTCGGTCAGTCCTATCGATGACGCGGACATTGTCGTGGCGGATATGTACCCTTTCGACATCGATTTGCAGTTTGCATACGATAGAGGATTCTGGCCGCTCCTCAGAGCACGAAGCGACGCAACCAAGGTGATACTTGCTGCATGTCCTAACGGTTTAGGCAGCCACAAACTCTACCCGATATCGATGTCCCTTTTCCAGCGATACACCCAGCGGTTGAAGAAATTACACTGGCGCGATCTACGGGCACCTGTTGATCGAGTTAAAAAGATGCGCAGATTGTACAGGCAGAAATCGCTTGATTACATGATGGTGTCAACTGGGGTGGGTGAAAAAGAATTGAAATCTGTGTTTCCAAACGCCAGGTTATACCGCTCCTGGGACAATTTGCTTAGGGACTTGGTCCAACATAACAAAACTAATTCAACGAAGGTGGCGGTCTACCGCTGCGCCCCATTCCTGATTCCCGCGGCTGATTAACCATAAACCAGACTTGAACGGAAATTCGCCAGGTGTTAACGGTTATTCAAACGACCTCTTACGAGATATCTTCTTCAGGCGCAACGGGTCTCTTCAA